>JAQUUG010000074.1 GCA_028693965.1 Bacilli bacterium | reverse complement strand
TTCCTTTATTTTCTAATGATTTAATAGCAAATTTTTCAATATCACTAACGTTTTGAACATGAGTACCACCGCATAACTCTTTAGAGTCAGCCATACTTACTACCCTAACTTCATTGCCATATTTTTCATCAAATAATGCCATAGCACCAGTTTGCTTAGCATCTTTACTGCTCATAATCTCAGTAATAGTAGCACTATTAGTTTTGATCTTATCATTGACAAGTTTTTCAATATTAATTAGTTCATCAGTACTAATTTTTTTATCATAAACAAAATCAAAACGTAATCCATTTTCATCAACTTTAGATCCAGCTTGATGAACATTACTTCCTAATACTTCTTGCAAAGCTTTTTGAAGTAAATGAGTAGCACTATGATTTTTCATAATGTCATATCTTTTTGATTTATCTACCATAGCTTTGACTTCGTCACCAAGACTAATTGTTCCTTCAAACTTAACATAATGAAAATGTTGTTTATTTGGTGATTTAAAAATTTCTTCTACCGTTAAGATTTTACCATTATCCATGATAATACCACTATCGGAAACTTGCCCTCCTGATTCAGCATAGAAAGGTGTTTTTTCTAAAACAATATATCCTTCATTAGTTAATGTTGAAACAAAATTTGTTCCATCAAAAAGAGCAATAATTTTGGTATTTGCTTCCATATCATCATAACCAACAAACTGACTTTCATCTTTAAAATTAAGTAAGGCTGCATTTTGCATATTCATGCTGCTTACGGAATTTCTTGAAGCACGAGCTAATTCTTTTTGTTTTGTCATGCCTAAATCAAATTCTTCTTTAGAAACATTAAAACCCTTTTCCTTAGCATATTCAAGTGTTAATTCAAAAGGAAATCCATAAGTATCATAAAGTTTGAAAGCCTCTTCTCCATTTATCATTTTATCATCTGATGTACTAAATAATTCTTCTATTTTCTTTTCACCAGCTGATAAAGTTTTCATAAATAATGTTTCTTCTTGTTTAATTTTATTAATAATCATTTCTTGATTACTTTGTAAATATGGATATGGTTCTTTCATTACATCTATAACAACCGGTACAATATCAGCCATAAATGGTTTTTCAATTCCTAGTTTTTTACCATGAACGGCAGCTCTCCTAAGCAATCTTCTCAAAATATAATCACGACCACTATTACCAAAATTAGCGCCATCTGCTAAGGCAAAAATTATGGTTCTGATATGATCTGCTATCACTTTGAAAGACATTTCACCATTGTATATAATATTACTAATCTCTGATATTTTATCAATAATTGGCATAAACAAATCCGTATCAAAATTAGTTTCCACACCTTGAACAATTGATGTCATTCTTTCTAAACCCATACCAGTATCAATATTTTTACTAGGAAGTTCTTTGTATTCACTACGCGGAGTACCTGGTTTAGCATTATACATACTAAAAACATTATTCCATATTTCAATATAACGGTCATTATCAATTTCATCTTGTAATAACTTAATACCTATTTTATCTTTATCATACTTTTCACCACGGTCGTAGAAAATTTCACTATCTGGTCCGCTAGGTCCTGCGCCTATTTCCCAAAAATTACTTTCTAAACGAATAATATGTGATGGCTCTACCCCAGCTTCTAACCAAGTTTGATAAGCAACTTCATCATCACTATAAATAGTCATATAAAGCTTATCTTTATCAAAATTCATCCACTTTGGATCAGTTAAAAATTCATAAGCATAAGTAATAGCTTCTTTTTTAAAATAGTCCCCAATAGAAAAATTACCTAACATTTCAAAAAATGTTTGATGCCTTGCTGTTAAGCCAACATTCTCAATGTCATTTGTTCTTATACATTTTTGGCAACTAGCCATTCTTCTACTATCTGGAATAGCTGAACCATCAAAATATTTTTTTAATGGTGTAACTCCGGCGTTAACCCAAAGAAGACTAGCATCATTAACAGGTATCAAGGATGCACTTTCCACTATTTTATGGTTTTTACTTTTCCAAAAAGCAAACCATTTATTTCTTATATCATTACTACTTAATTTTTTTATGTCTGGTTCTTCACCTAACATTGCTCTAACCTTTATTTCCAAGTCATCTAAAGACCCATCATTAATTAATTTATAATCATAGTTGTCATAATTATCTAATCCTATTTCCGTACGATGTTTTTGCTGATTGCCAGTTAAAACTGTATCATAATTAGTACGATAAATATTAACACTAAAAACATTAGGAAAATGTTTTTTTATTTCTTCAATTTCTTCTACTAACCTAGCATCACTAATTGTAATCACATCAAAAAAATATGAATAAACTTTGATATCTTCAATAATCCTATTAATAAATAGATAATTATCAATTTTATTTCTAATAATTTCTGTTCCTAATTGTTGTAGTAAAGCACGAGGTTTTGTCTCCTCATTACCGTCCCAATCAAATATCTTTTGAGCATACATTTTAATATAAGAAGCAAAAGCTAAGTTAATAACTTTTTTCTCTTTTTCCTTACATACTTTTTCAATAATTTGCGCTGTAGTGTCTTTGCCATGTCTAGCTTTACCACTTATAATAAATATCCTTGGTTCTTTATTTATTAATTCCATATTAAAGTCCTTTCTAATCGTTAAATGTTAATATATTATATTTTTCATCAAAAAACATAATAACTGATTTACATACTGAGATAACAGGTGTCGCTAAAATCATTCCTAAAATGCCCCAAAAGTAACCAAAAATAAGTAATCCTAGCATAATAGTAACAGGATGTAATTTCATTGTTTTACTCATAATAACTGGTTGAAAGAAATTTCCTTCAAAGAATTGAACAACAACAATAACTATTAAAGCAAATATTCCAACTCTAACATCTAGCGCAAAAGCAACTATTACCGCTGGCACTCCCCCTATATAAGGTCCGGCAAAGGGAATAATATTAGTAATTCCACAGAATAATCCAAAAAGAAGTGGCGATTTAACGCCAGCAATGGCTAAACCTAATGATGTTACCAGAAAAATAAGCGTTGATAACATTAAAGTGCCTTGAACAAATCTACGTAAAGAAGTATTAATTTCGTTCATTAAATCTCTAGCATCATTTTGCATGTTTTTAGGTAATACAGTAACAATTGATTCATTAGTATTATCAAAACTAATTAATAAATAGAACCCAATAATTAATCCGATAACAAAAGTGCCAAGACCCGAAAAGAAAGATTTAACAAAATTAACTGTTAATTCTGGTAGTGAGTTTGTTAAATCACTACCCATTGTTTCTATCTTATCAAACAAATTTAATTTTATACTAGAAACATCAAAGGATCCGTTGCCTTCTAAATTACTAAATAGTCCATCAATCCAATTTTTGATTGAATCAAAAATACTTGGTATAATACTTACAAAATCGTTAATTTGATCAGTGAGTAGTGGAATAATTGATCCAATAATTAGAACAAGACAGCCTATCATAATAATATAAACAATAGCTGTTCCAGCTCCTCTTCTAATTCCCCTTCTTTTCAATTTTTTAACAAAAGGATCTAAAAGCCAAGCAACAACTATTCCAATAAATAATGGAGATACTATTTTAAACAATTTCTTTAAGAAAATTAGTATGTTCCATTCTTTTACAAGCATTGTAATAGCATATATACCAATTATTATAATTAAAATATAAGCTATTTTTAGTATTTTCTTTAATAAGCTAAGAACATCATTAACTTTGTTAACATCTACTTCATTATCTATTTTCTTTTTATTAAACATACATTCACCCCTATATTCATAATTATAGCATTATCCTTATTCCATGTAAATACTTTCAAAACAAAAGGAGATATTATTCTCCTTAAATGATTATACTTCTAAACGATATGGATTTTCTTTAGTACCTGTACCTGATGAAATTGTTACATCTAAATCAAGGTAAAATACCGGGCGAACAGCAAAGGAATAAAGACTTGTGCCATAAGTATAATAAGTACCTATCCCACCATTGCTATTTTTGAATGAAACTCTACTATCAGAGGAAAGAGCGGAGTTTTGATACCAATAATCAATATTTCCACAATCATTGCCACTTAGTATATCCCCAAATGAAGGTAAATTTATCTTAGCATTATAATTTCCAATAATATTATTATTTGTCAAAATGTTAGTAGAACTATCAACCGCAGTTAATTCCCAATTTATAGTTTCAATAATATTTTTATATTTTGTCACAATCCAGCTATAAAAGCTATTATCAGCATCATTTAAAAAATATCCTATACTATATCCTTTATTTATCCCAAAACTTCCACTACCTATACTTTGCATATAATTATTTCCGTTACACCCTTGTGCATAAGTAGTCGATGTAGATACATCATAATAGCACCATAAACTGCTATTTGTCTCCTCTCTATAATTGCTATAATAAGGAACATCATAAGATTTTGCTATAGCAATTGTCGCTGGTAATTTAGTTAAAGTGGTATCTCTTTCAACCTTTATTCCTTTTTCATCAATACCAATAATGCGATAGCGAACATTCTCTTTGATATTTTGATTTGTTTCATATGGGTTATTTCCTTCATTAATATATATATATTCACCTATCGTTGCACTACTTAATGAAGATCCTTTTTCTAAACTATACCCCTCATCAATTACATAAGGATCATTCTTAAGACCAGTACCACCTTTAACTATAACCTCATTTTTTAATGTTATAACTGGTTTGACGCCACCAGCATCTGTACTTACCGCTCTTACCCCTATTAAACTAGGGGTAAATTGAAGTGTCGCCCAAATTTCATTTGACGAATTACCAATATTACTAAAGTAAAAGATACTGGCATCGTCCAAGTAGTTATAAGCCATCAAGCCACCCATTTTACTATTTTCATCATCATATATATCGCTATTATCAAATGGATATTCATTTAATGTTCCATCATACGAATAAGCGTAATCCTCTACAGTTAATATGCCAACTTTATCATTTATGCTATTACTGCAAACACTAATTGGCGTAATACTCCTTAAAACTGTACGATTATAACTACTTCTAAATTGAATAACTTCAACAGTACTATTTTCTCCAACACTATCCAAACATATATTAGTATCAGTTAAGAGATCTGTACGATTTAATTCATCATAAAAAACGCCGTCTTCATTTAACCACTGTCTAATGTAACTAGTACTATAATCACTATTACTGCCAAATGGAATACTGGTAATTGAATAAGCCATAACCATTTTTATTCCATCATCATTTGTTTCTAGAACTTGCCATAGATATCCACTATACCAAACATAGTTTTTCATAGTACTTTTACTTGCTCTACTTCCAATTACTTTGTTAACAGTTCTACCATTAACGGTAATGCTTTCTTTTATCATACTACTTTCGTTTTCTATTAATGTTCTAAGTAAATTACTACTATCGTCTTTATTTCTACCAGTGTAATAATATGTTAATTTATTTCCAATGTTTTTGACATAAACATACTCTCC
>JAQUUG010000073.1 GCA_028693965.1 Bacilli bacterium | reverse complement strand
CATTATCATTAGTTACTCTAAAGCCTATTTCATATGTTGTATTTTTTTCTAACCCTGTAAACTCATATATATTATATGGCTCATCATCTTTGATACTTTCCTGCCATATATATTCTTCTTCTCCCGCATTTTTTATTCCAAACTCTATTTTTGATACGTACCCGTCTTCTTCATAATACCCTGATACTTTTATTTTATTGATACTTTTACTAATTACTGTTATATTTAAGTTCTCTGGTACTGTTAAATCACTACAGTCACCTTTAGTTATTTTTAAATTAGTTAAATAGCCATTACCACAATAGACATTATTAGTGACATTTTTTAAATATAAATCACCATTTTTATTTTCTACTATTTTACCACTAACAAAACTATTATTTTCTAGTATTATCTTATCACTTGTAACATCTAATCCTTTAGTAGGTATTATTTCATAACTATTTTCTTGATAATAATATTCTGTACTTCTAAAAATGCTATATAAACTATTTTTAAAAGCATTTTCTCTTACTTCACCAATTATATAATTAATAATAGGCGTTGTTATTAACGCAATCACAGCTATTATTAGAAGGACGCCCATCATTTCAATCAACGTAAAACCTTTTTTCATATGACACCTACGCTTATAGCTATATAATATCATTTTTTTATTTTAATTGCAACAAAAAAACTAGCATCAGCTAGTTTATATTCAAACACTAAAAATTATAGATACCATACTTAAATATTTTAATAATAATATTTATAACATTATCTAAAAATTTACAATTAATATCAAATTATTCCATTAATTATTTGGTTTGTAATAATATCATCTATTACTTTATATCCATTAAATTCTCTAATGTAGTTAACATTTAATTTATTTTTCTTGCTATATGATATTTTTAATATATTAATTTGAATATCTTTTAACAAATTTGCCATGGCTTTAGCATTAAAAGAATTATTAATATTTTCATAACTATTTTTTTTAGAAAAACAATCAATTTTAATTATCAAATTTATAGCTTCCTCGGTACTACTATATTTTGATAGTTCATCAATTAATGATTTTAAATCAGCTTTAAAATATAATTTTATAAGCTTTTCTTTTCCGATAATATCTTCAATCATAAAAGCTATACTTTTTTCATAATAATAAAAATCTTGATTGCCAGGAAAACATCTATTACTTAATAATTGTGTATACCCCTCGTTTAAACCATATCCAATTTCACTATCTTTAAAATAATAATAAAATCCTGAACACATAAAATTATCTTCTACTTTTGAAGTAGCTAAATGGAAAAGTTCATGCTCTAAATTATTAGAATTATTAATATCATAATAGGTAATTTCATTTTTTTTTATATTATATTCGCCATTTGATATTTTTATAGAACTAAATATAGTATTAAAAGAATGTAATTTTAATTTGTTTATTTTTACATTATTAATATTATTTAGTAATAAATTAATATTAATAGTATCAAAATCATTAAGAATTTTATCAATAAATTTCATAACTCTATCATCTAAATTTTGATTGATTCGGGCATAAAAATCATACTTGTTGATAAACTCTTCATTCTTTAATGATAAAGGAAGAACCTCATAAATATGTTGTTTTCGCTTATGATCACGGATTAATTTATACTTAGTATTTTTATTATATCCATATATTGTTAATTTACGCCTAAAGCTACCAATCCATATTAATATCATAATAAATGTTAAAAGCAAAAATATTATAAGTAAATATTCTGTCTTCACTTATTAATCCTCATTATACAACTTGCGAACTTCATTTAGTGAATCAATGGTTCCAACATCATAACAATTTCCTTCAAAAACATAAGCATGCACTGGTGTTTTCTTATGAAGATATTCCAGTAGTGATCCAGAATTATCTGGCTTATTACCTTCTTCTAAATATTTTTTAATGTAAAATAATGTTTTTTCAGGATAAAGATATGTTGCATAAGCAGCAATATCACTTTCTGGATTGCTAGGCTTTTCCCAAAAATCAACAATGCGGTTTTGATTATCTAATTTAACAACACCAAAAGATTTTAGTAGCTCTTTATTCTCAATTTGTTTGCAAGTAACAATTGGTGTTTTAACTTGATTATAATAGTTAATAACGTCCTTTAATTGATAATCAAATAAATTATCACCAGCAATGATTAGCAAGTCATCATCAATTTTTCGATTATCAATAGTAAAATTAATATCCCCAATGGCTCCTAAGCGATCTTCATTATTATTAGTATGATCATTTATAGCAATAATTGGTTTTACATTGTCTTTGCTATTAGCCCATTTTTCAAAATGACTATAATATCTATTATTACTTACAACATAAATTTCATCAATCTCATCAATTGTATTTACTTCTTCTAATATATAATCAAGTAGTGGTTTTCCCTTTTCAATTTCTAATAAAGCTTTCGGAAAATTTTCGGTTAAAGGAAACAATCTTGTTGCATAACCCCCACACAATAAAATACATTTCATCTTTATTTCTCCTATTCTAATTTAGCATTTGCTTCTGCTTTCAAATCTAAATTGGCTATCTTACCTAATTTAAAAGCGTAATATCCAGCTGCTCCAATCATAGCCGCATTATCCGTACAATAATCAATGTCTGGAAAAGATAAATCTATTTTTTTTTGCTCACACAATAGCTGCAATTGCTCTCTTAAGCCTTTATTAGCAGCTACCCCACCAGCTACTATCAAATTTGAAATATTATATTCTTTTAAAGCCCTCATTGTTTTCTTTGTAATAATTTCCACAACCCGGTTTTGAAAAACAGTTGCTAAATCTTTAATATCAATGTCATTACCTCTTTGTTTTTCATTGTGCACTAAGTTGATAACCGCACTTTTTAATCCACTAAAGCTAAAATCATAACTATCATCATCAAGAGGCAGAGGTAAAGAATATGCATTAGAAGCTTCATTATGATATGCGAGATTATCTATCACTGGGCCTCCCGGATAACTAAGGTTCAAAGTACGTGCCACTTTATCATAAGCTTCTCCAACAGCATCATCTAAAGTTCCTCCAATTTTTTCAAAAGAATAATCTTCTTTCATATAAATTAGCTCTGTATGTCCTCCACTTACTACTAAAGCAAGTAAAGGAAACTGCATTGGTTTTTTTAGATTATTAGCATATATATGACCAGCAATATGATGAACAGGAATTAATGGTTTATTATAAATAAAAGATAAGGTCTTAGCTGTTTGCATAGTAATCAAAAGAGAACCAATTAAGCCCGGGCCATATGTGATTGCAATACCATCTATTTCTTCAAAAGTCATGTTAGATTTTTCTAGCAATTCTTCTAAAACCATAGTAATATTTTCAATATGATGACGGCTAGCAATTTCGGGAACAACACCACCGTAGTTAGCATGAATATCCATTTGTGATAATACGACTGTTGCAATTTCCATTCTACCATTTTTTATAATTGCAGCACTCGTTTCATCGCAACTAGATTCTAAAGCAAGCAAATATATATCTTTCATTTTTGCACCAACTTTCTTTCCATTAATAGCGCATCTTCCCCATGGTAATATCCAATTCTTTTTGTTAAGGTTTTAAATTGATAACTATTATATAAATTAATTGCATTTTGATTATTAACATTTACCTCTAAAGTAATACTTAAACATTCTCTATCTATAGCGTGAGATATCATTTGCTCTATTAATTTTTTAGCAATACCGAAGTGACGATAATTATCTTTCACAAATATATATTCTAATTCGCATTGTTCATAAAAAATACTATATTTAATAAACGCAGCATATTCATCATTTATAATGACAACATCCATAAAAATATTATTTGCAAAATCAAAATCACACTCAGATATAAAATAATCTTCTTTCTCAAACATTTTATTAATGTTTTTCAAATCTTGTTTTTTAACTGTTTTTGTTTGCATTTTCAAAATTTTCCTCAGCTTCAGTTTTCTTTAAATAATTAGGAACTAAATTATGAACAGTAACAGCCTTATCAAATTGATGTTTTTTTATAATCTTAATAATATCTGGCTTAGGTTCAAAATTAGTTATGTCATCAATGCTTTCATATCCTATCCAAGTAGTGTTATCATCAACAATACTAGCAATCTCATTAATACTAATGTGCGTATCATGGATAATCACGTTCAAATTTTTATCATAATATCCTGCATATATAAAACCTCTTCTAGCATCAATAAACGCTAACACATTGCTGTCCCCTGATGAAGAAGTAGCAATGAATTCAAGACTTGATAGTGTAATAATATCAATTTTAAGAGCAAAAGCAAAGACTTTAGCAATAGTAGTCCCAACCCTTGTTCCCGTAAATGATCCAGGACCATTTACTAAATAAATTCTATCTATATCATTTGGTTTTTTATTAGCTAATTTAAAACATTCATCAATATACAAAAAGATGCGTTCTGACAGTGTTTTATTATTTTCTTTATTAACTAAACTCAAAATAGTATAATCATTAACTATTGCAATAGTTATTTTTTCAACAGAAGTATCTATAAAAAGTGATGTCATAATACCGCCTCACAAAGTTCTTCATATTTACTACCATATGGTGTAATAACTAAAACACGTTTGTTTTCAGCAATTATTTTAAATTTTATTTCAAGTCTCTCTTTTGGTAAAATATTTTTAATAGTATCAGCCCATTCAATGACAACAATACCATTTTTATGAAAATATTCATCTATTCCAAGACCATCATAATCTCCATTTAAACGATAAACATCCATATGATATAAAGGCAATTCTCCTTCATATTCTTTAATAATATTAAATGTAGGGGAAGTAATACTATCCTTTATTCCAAGAGCATTTGCTATTCCTTTAGCAAACATCGTTTTTCCACTTCCTAGTTCTCCATTTAAACAAATGATCATATTTGGAAATTTTTCCGATTCAATGTTTTGCGCTAATTCAATTGTTTCAAATTCATTATGTGTTGTAATTCTATATTCCATTCTATATCACCTATTATTAATTATATATAAAAAAAAATAGAAATACAATACCTAACAGTAATTTCTATTAATAATTTTATATATAATCTTAATATTTTTTTATACAAAAAAAAATTGGCAACTTCCTATTTTCGCTTACACTATCGTCGGCGTTAAAGTGCTTAACTTCTGTGTTCGGGATGGGAACAGGTGTATCCACTTTGCTATCGTTACCAATTTAATATAGAGAAATAATTCTCTGAAAACATGATAATGTGGTTTCTAATCAAATTATTAAAATTAATAGGATTAAATCCTCGATCTATTAGTATCAGTCAGCTCAACATGTTGCCATGCTTACACCTCTGACCTATCAACCAGATAGTCTACCTGGGATCTTACTTTTTAAAAAATGGGAAAACTCATCTTGAAGTTGGCTTCCCGCTTAGATGCTTTCAGCGGTTATCCATTCCATACATAGCTACTCTGCACTGCCACTGGCGTGACAACAGATAC
>JAQUUG010000072.1 GCA_028693965.1 Bacilli bacterium | reverse complement strand
AAGCAAAATTTTTTCTTTTCTAACATGTTACACCACCATTTTTATTATACATCAAAAACACACTAATAAGTTTAAGTTATCACTGTAATACATTTTTTATTTGCAATTTTCCTAGAGAAACAATTTCATTTCCAACATAATCATTAATATTTAATTTGGTAATTTGATTGTTATAATAAGTATTAAAATAATAATCACCTGTATTTAAGTTAATAAAAACAATATACCTTGTATAATCATAAGTGTTTCTTGAAGTCAGTACTAATCCTTTAGCAACAAAAACTTTTTTCATCATATTAAAACACATATTTATAACATCATTTTGATAATTAGGAACATCAATAAAACTTTTTTGGAAAGCCATTTGCACAAATCTAGACGGTGAAGTAAAGTCCCCAGGTAACCCAAAACTACCACCACCTTGCGAAAATGATTTAAAAATTTCATTATTCCATTTTTTATAGTTTACTTGATCAGGTGTTAAATTAATATAATTTCTTAAATTAGTCATATGCCAATTAAAATCTGGACTATTAGTTAATATTTTTAAAGGATTATCATATATTTGAAGCCCATTAAATGTTTTTTCAATTGTAATTGCATTATTATTTTTATCAACTACAATCCAGTGCAGAGGAGCAACAGAATGAGTAATATTATCCTCTACTCCAATTATATCAATTTGTTTCATTTTTTTTATGACATCTAATACATTAGCGCAATTACCTAATATATAGTTAACTAAATCAAGATTGGCTACTGTTATTTTATTATTACCTTTTTGATTATAATAAGCAAATCCTTCAAAATATAGGGCTGCTACTCCAAGTCCTTTCTCATTTGCTCCATCAGTAAAAACTACGTGACCAATGTTTTGTCCTGTTGCAATAAACTTATATTTATTAATAAAAAAGCAATTATCAATTTGATTATTCCATTCATAACCTACTGGAACAATATAAATTTCTGGATCAATGTCATAAGAAAAATCTAGCGTTCGTCCAAACATTACTTCCTCCTTTTTAGTTTTTATAGACACTGATGTACACATAGCATAATCCCCTTTCATAATCTAAATAATTATATGAATAATAAGATAAAATACTATTAATTTTAATCTTTTTACTAAAAACTAATGTAACGTTTAATTATATGAATAACAAAATAAAAAAGCAAATTTTGTTTTGCTTTATTAAAATCTATGATACTTGATTTTTTTCTTTATATTCTAAACAAGACTTATTTAATTCTTCAATTAAACCTTCAATTTCATGCTCGTCTTTTAATCTAACACCACTAGCATAAATATGCCCGCCACCATTAAACATAGCCGCAGCTTTATTAATAATAGGTCCTCTTGATCTAATTGAGCCTCTGATATTGCCATTATTCTTATCTTCTGAGAAGACAGCCCAAGCTATAATTTCTTCAATATAATTAAAATTATTAACCATATTCCCTGCGCTAGCACTATCAACATCATATCTTTTTAAAGTTTCTTCTTTAATATAAATATAAGCTAAGCCATTATCTGTGATTGTCATATTATTAGCAATGTAACCTTGAAATTTAACTTCTTTAAAAGGTCTTAAATAAAGAGATTCATAAAGATTAGTAAAATCTATACCGGTCTTCTTAATTAATGTTGAAATTAAATCCAATGTCTTTGGTGTCGTATAATAAAATAGAAACCTATTAGTATCCGCTACAACACCAATGAAAAGTTTTTCAGCAGCTTCTTTAGTTATCACTAGCTTAGTGTTAAAAGTAAGCTCCATAATCATTTGCGCAGCACTACTAGCCGTATCATCAATCCATTCATACTTACAAAATTTTTCAACAAAAGGATGATGATCTATCTTAATAGACTCCTTAAAACGATCAGGATTAACACCATCAACACGAGCTTTATCTGGAATATCAACTGTTATTAATAAAGATTTATCATACATTTCTTCACTAAATTTATCTAAAATTCCTAAATATTTAAACTTTGAGGCTGGTGAACCAACCGCATAAACCTTTTTCTTAGGAAACGTATTTAAAATAATATTCCTTAAAGCAATCTGAGAAGCTAGGGCATCAGGATCTGGCCCAACATGCCTCGCTATTACGATAGTATCATATTTTTTTATTTTTTTATAAATTGTCTTTAATAATCTGTTTGTCATTTGTTTCACTCCCTACTATATGAAATTATAAGTGTCACGTGCAATCATGACCTCTTCATCAGTAGGAATGATATAAACGGGTATTTTAGAATCAGAAGCACTGATTAATTTAAATTCTCCTCTAACATTATTAGCATCATTATCAATTTTCACACCTAAAGCTGCTAATTTATTCATAACAGCTTCTCTAGTTGCCATAGAATTTTCTCCAATTCCTCCAGCAAAGCAAATAGCATCAACATGACCAAGTTTAACATAATATTTAGCAATATATTCTACAATTCGGTTAACAAATAAAACTTGCGATAATTTAGCTCTTTCATTTCCTTGATCAGCTGCTGCTTCAATATCTCTAGAGTCGTTACTAATACCACTGACACCTAAATAACCACTTTTTTTGTTTAAAATGTTCATAACTTCATTCAAACTTAAGTTTTCTTCTTTCATAATGTATGGAATAATAGCACAATCAATGTCACCACTTCTTGTTCCCATCATAAGTCCAGAATTAGGTGAAAAACCTAAACTAGTATCAAAACAAACCCCATCTTTAATTGCACTTATACTAGCGCCATTTCCTAAATGACAAGTAATTAAATTAGGTTTATCGTTATCTAATTCTTTCTTCAATGTTTCTGTCAAATAATCATGACTTATCCCATGAAAACCATACCTTCTGATACCATTTTTAGTGTACCATTCATATGGTAAAGCATAAATAAATGACTCTTCTGGCATCGTTTGATGAAATGCCGTATCAAAGACAGCAACACTAATAGCACTAGGTAATTCTTTCATAAATGCTCTGATTCCCATCAAGTTAGCGGGATTATGTAGTGGTGCTAGTGAAGATAGACTCTCAATAGTATCAATAACATCTTCATTTATAATAATCGAACTAGAATATTTACTACCCCCATGTACCACACGGTGTCCAACACCTTTGATTTCATCTAAAGAAGTTATAACATTATTACTTAATAATTCTTCAATTAGTATTTTAACAGCATCCGTATGATTATCTAGCAAAGCCATTTTTTTAACTTTCTCGCCATTAATCTTAATTGTATAAAAACTTTCTGCCATTCCGATTTTTTCAAAAACACCAGATATTAAAACTTTTTCTTCTGGCATTTCATACATTTGAAATTTAAGAGATGAACTTCCTGCATTAACTGATAATATTTTCATATAAAAACCTCTTTCTTAATTTATATTATTATTTTTACATATTCACAATTTTTTAATGATATTGATGGCACAGTTTCACAAACCAAATGGGGATTAATAGCATATAGTAATGCATTTATAAAAGCTCCATGTGTGACAATCAATATTTTCTTATTTAAATAATTTGTCTTTAAATCATCTAAAAACATTTGGGCTCGATTAGTAATTTCTTTTATTCCTTCAACATTACCACCTGTATTATTTTCTTCATAGCGGTAATATTTATTATGATCATATTCAAGACTTGGCTGGCCTTCATAAACACCAAGATTTCTCTCTATTATTCTTTCATCAACAATAATTTTTTTATTAAAAGTCACCATCTTGGCTGTCTTAATAGCCCTCTTAAGAGGAGAGCAAATCACCAAATCAATATCTAATAAATCTATTTGTTTTTTAGCCGCTAAAGCTTGTTTTATTCCCTCATCATTAAGAGGAATATCCACTTGTCCTTGCAGCAAACCTTGTTTATTATAATCAGTTTGTCCATGGCGCATTATATATAAAATCATTAATATTTGTTTTTCATATGAGGAAACAAAATTACTTCTCTAATAGAATCACTATTTGTTAATAACATTACTAATCGGTCAATTCCCATTCCCATACCTCCTGCTGGTGGCATGCCATATTCTAAAGCTTCAACATAGTCTAAATCCATTTCATTAGCTTCATCATTACCTAATTCTCTTTCCTTGAGTTGGCTTTCAAAACGTTCATATTGATCAATTGGATCATTTAATTCAGTGAAAGCATTCGCATACTCATTCCCACAAATAAATAATTCAAAACGTTCTGTAAAACGATTATCATCTTTATTTTTTCTAGCTAACGGACTTATTTCTAAAGGATGTCCATAAATAAAAGTTGGGTCAACAATGGTTTCTTCCACATATTTTTCAAAAAATGCATTCACAATATGTCCGTAACTGAAATGTTTTTCTATTCCAATACCATGAGTTCTCGCTAAATCTTTAGCGTCTTCTAAACTAATATTATCAAAGAAATTGATACCGGTTTTTTCATTAATAGCATCAACCATATGAATTCTTCTAAATGGCGGTTTTAATGAAATATCATGTCCTTTATAATTAAGATCATATGTGCCAAGAACTTCTTTAGAAGCATTACTAATAATGCCTTCCGTTAAATCCATCATTCCTGATAAATCACTGTATGCTTTATATGCTTCAATAGTTGTAAACTCAGGATTATGAGTACGATCCATGCCTTCGTTTCTAAATAAACGACCTATTTCATATACAGCGTCCATTCCTCCAACTAAAAGTCTTTTAAGTGGTAATTCTGTAGCAATTCTTAAGTACATATCAATATCTAAAGTATTATGATGAGTAACAAAAGGTCTTGCTGCTGCTCCTGTTAATAAAGTACTTAAAACTGGCGTTTCCACTTCAACATATCCCAAATTATCTAAATAATGTTGAATTGATCTAATAATTTTTGGTCTCATAAAAGCAATTTTCTTTGCTTCTTCATTAGTTATTAAGTCAACATAACGTCTTCTAAAACGTTCTTCAATGTCATTTAATCCGTGATATTTATCAGGAAGAGGTCTTAACGCTTTAACTAGATGAATATATTTTATAGCTCTTACTGTTAGCTCTCCCATATCAGTTCGCATTACTGTTCCTTCTATCCCAACAATATCACCTAAATCAGCACTTTTAAATAACTCATAGTTATCTTCACCGACAGCATCCATTCTGACATAAACTTGAATTTGACCAAATTTATCTTGTAAATGCATAAATCCAGCTTTTCCTTTACCTCTCTTAGTCATAATTCTTCCAGCAATAATAACTGGCAAAGAAGTTTCATGTAACTCTTCTTTGCTCATGTTTTGATATTTTTCATTTATCTCTTTAGAATTAGATGTCACATCAAAACGATTTCCAAATGGATTTATACCTAATTCTTCCAAATGTTTAATTTTTTCTCTTCTCACTAATTCTTGTTCTGTAAATTCTCTCATTTTCATCACCTCTACATTTTTGTTCTAACAATTTGCGTTTGACTAAACACATCTTGAAGTCCATTTTGCTCATAATTACATTTTATCATAAAAAGACTAATAATTACTAGTACAAATTGGATAAAACCCAAAATTGATAAAATTAAAAAATAAATATTACTAGGTAAAAGTAAACATAATATTAAAGACAGTAACAAATAAAATAAGCCATTAACAATTAGACATCTGATAAATAAATCTAAAACAGTTATCTTTTTATAATTATTACGTTCTATTTTGAGATTAAATAAATGTAGTCCTAACGTCCTACCTCCATTACAAAAAGGAATAATTAT
>JAQUUG010000071.1 GCA_028693965.1 Bacilli bacterium | reverse complement strand
TGCTAGATGAGCTATTTGATGTTATGGAAAAAGAATATATTGTTGTTACTTTCTTATCAATTCTTGACTTAGCAAAAAAGCAAGTAATTAATTTAAAACAAGATTGTAATTTTAAAAGTATTAGTTTAATATATATAGGGAAGTGATGAATGTGAAACAAGTAATAGAAAGTTTATTATTTATTCGTGGTGATGAAGGAATTACAGTGTTAGAATTAACTGATATATTGGAGATAAGTGAAGAAGAAATAGAACAATTGATGAAAAGTTTAATAGAAAAGTATAAGTCATCTGATTTTGGAATTGCTATTGAAAAATATGGTGATGTGTATAAATTTGTTACTAAAAAAGAATACTGCATATATATAGAAAAATTGTTAGAAACAGATAATTCTAATTCTTTAACATCAGCTTCTTTAGAAGCTTTAGCAATTATTGCCTACAATCAGCCGATGACAAGGACACAAGTAGATGAAATAAGAGGGGTAAATAGTTCGCATTTAATTAGAAAATTAGTTAATTGTGGTTTAATTAAAGAAAATGGCAAATCAGATTTACCAGGGCGTCCTAATTTGTATGTAACAACACCTTCTTTTTTGGATCATTTTGGTTTAAATGATTTAGCAAGTTTACCTAAGATGGATGATGTCCCAGTTACAGAAAGTGATGAAGTAGATTTATTTAAATCAAAATTTTATGAAATAACTCCAAAAAATAATTAAATAATAAGAATGTATGATATAATTCTTATATGCAGGAGTGGCGGAATGGTAGACGCGAAGGTCTCAAACACCTTTGGCAGTGATGCTGTGTGGGTTCAAGTCCCATTTCCTGTACCAGATATGATAGTAAACTCAAACTTTGTTTTGAGTTTTTATTTTTAAAGAAAAAGAAAATCTAGTAAAAATAATTATGTACTTTAGAGCGTTAAAAATAATATATCTTAAAAAAATTGAACCTTTTAATAAAAGCGAATTATTTTTTTTGTCAAAAGCAAAAGCGCAATATGTTACACTTATGGTAAAGTTAATAGTAGCAAAAACAATTAAAAGTTAGTAAAATAGGCTAATGATAATAGAAAACGATGTAGAATGATTTTAGTAAATAATAATTTATTTATAGTTAGACATCGCATCTTTTCTAAGTTGAATTATTTCTTTTTTAATTTTAATAATCTCGTCATTTAAGTTGCTAAACTCAATATAGGGTTTAAGACAGGAATACTTAGCTTTAGCTTGACTCAGTGTTGCGTTTTGAGCATTGATAGTTAAGATAACTTGACCTAAAAGTTCGAAAAAGTTTCCTAAAGAGTTCTGCTGATTGACGGTTAAAGTTGGTGATATTGAAAAACCAATAATGGTAGCTATTAAACTAAACTCATAAGCATTTAACGAAAAAAGCCATTCGGATAAAGCGCAAAAATCTTGCTCTATAAAATCATCATAAGGATTAGAAGTCATGTAAAATTCTTTCCATAATAACCACCTTTATAACAATATATGACTTTATCATACTTCTAGTATAAGTATATTTTAATAAATTAGATAAATACTATAATAGGTGATAATCATGGTTTTAATATATATAGTTGATGAGAATCTCAGAAAACAAGTAATAACTTATTTAGAGTTCAAAAAAATATTGATCACAACAAATATCAATAGTGAATATGATTATATATTAATAGGTCAATTTGATAAAAAAACTGCTCAAATAGTTGATTTAGCTTATAATAAAAAAAGAAAAATACTAGTATTACTTTATAGTATAGAATCTAAAATAATAACTATTTTTAAAAATAATAATGTTAAACATAAGAAAAAGAGAAAAGATATATTATCTATTTTAGAAAAAAGTACAACTATAATTACTTCGTTACCAATTTATAAACAAATTATACAAAAATATGTAAATACTTCTATTGTTATACTTGAAAAAGAATTGAATCCCCTTTTTAATGTGAGGATTAAAATGAATAAAAGATGTCTTTTGCTTTTTTATCCTAAATATCAAGATGTTAAAGAGATAATAGCTATAATTGACAAATATCCTAATTATCATATTACTCTAATAGGGTATAGAGATGAACATTTACTTAATTCTAAATTAAAGCAAAAATTAAATCAAGTTAATTTAATAAAAAATTATAATGAAGCTATTTTCACTAAAGAGTGTAAAAAGAGTAGTTTAATTATATATAATTCAAATCAAAATGAAGATATTAATTATCTAAATATAGTTTTTTTGCTTAAAAAAAAGGTGATAATTAAAAAGCATATTTTATTTAATGATTATTTAATTAATAGTTTAAATGCTTATCTTTATAATGATGAATGTGAATTGCTATCTAAAATGAAAAAAATGATTGATAATAGAATTGCGGATATGTCATTAGAAAGTTATGAACTGATTAAGAATAGAACATTTGATATAATAAGTAATAAATTATCAAATTATGTCAAATAACACTATATTTTAAATTAAAATTAGCTTATAATGTTAATAGAGGTGGAAAATGTGCAAGATAAAATAATAAATTTATTAAATAAAGAATCACTATCAGTTTTAGAAATGAAAACCTTATTAAAATTAAATAGCAGAGATAAGAAGATAGATATTAGCAATTTAAAAGAATTAAATAAGGTGTTATATGACATGGAAGAAAAATGTCTTATTTATAGAGCTAAAAAAAGTGGCAAGTATTTACTGTTTAAAAATAGTCATTTGCGTGTTGGAAGATTAATTGGTAATAAAAAAGGCTTTGGTTTTGTTGATATCGAGGGTGATGTTGATGTTTTCGTGGCGCGTATTAACATGAATGGAGCTATACATGGTGATACTGTTATTGTTGAACTGTTGTCACCAAACTCACCAACGTTAGAGGGTAAAATAATTAAAATTGTTAAAAGAGATCTTGCACCTTTGGTAGGTGAGTTTTACTATAAAAAAGGAATGGGAAATATAACTTTAGATGATGAAAAAGTCAAACTTAAAATCATTATTGATAAGAAAAAAACGATGGGAGCAATGAATGGACATAAAGTATTAGTTAAATTGCTTGGTAAAAAAAGTGATGGTACTTATGCAGGAGAGGTAGTAAAAATATTAGGTCATGTTAATGATCCTGGTGTTGATATTCTATCAGTGGCTACTAAATATAACCTAAATGAAACTTTTTCAGATGAAGTTATGAAAGAAGTAAATAATTTACCAATTAGTGTTAGCAAAGAAGAAATGGTTGGTAGAACAGATTTAAGATCTAAAACTATTTTTACCATTGATGGTAAAGATACTAAAGATATTGATGATGCAGTATCAATTGAGGTACTTAAAAATGGTAATTATCAGCTAGGTGTTCATATTGCCGATGTTAGTTACTATGTTAAAGCAGGTAGCATGATTGATAATGAAGCCTATGAAAGGGGTACTAGCGTTTATTTAGTTGACCGTGTTATTCCGATGCTTCCTCATAAACTATCAAATGGTATTTGTTCATTAAATCCAAGTGTTGATAGGTTAGCAATCAGTTGTGATATGGAAATTGATAGTGATGGTAATGTTGTTAATTACAGTATATATGAAAGTGTTATTAATTCCAAAAAACAGATGAATTACGAAGCTGTTAATTTGATGCTTGAAAAGAATCAGGTTTTAGATGATTATAAAATCTTTGAAGATGATCTTCGCCTTATGGCTAAACTTGCTAATATATTAAGAAAAAACAAAGAAAAAAGAGGATATATTGATTTTGATATCGATGAAGCTAAGGTTATTGCCGATGAAAAAGGCAAACCAATTGATGTTAAACTTAGATATCGTGGTGTTGGCGAAAAGATAATTGAAGATTTTATGATTGCAGCTAATGAAACAGTAGCATCGCATATATATTTCATGGAATTACCGTTTATTTATCGTGTCCACGGGAAACCTAGTGAAGAAAAGATTGAAAATTTTAAAAGATTTATTAAAGCTTTAGGATATACTGTAGAAATTAGGACTAATGATATAACACCTTTAGCTATGCAAAGATTATTAAATAGTTTTAAAGATAAAAAAGAATTTCATATTTTATCGCAAATTTTACTTAGGAGCATGCAAAAAGCCGTTTATGATAAAACAAATATTGGTCATTTTGGCTTGGGCAGTAAAATTTATACACACTTTACTTCTCCAATAAGAAGATATCCGGATACAACAGTTCATCGTTTACTAAGAACATATTTGTTTGAAAACAAAATAGATAATCAAACAATTAGTTATTGGGATAATAAATTAATTTCATTAGCTGAACATTCTTCTTTAAAAGAACGCGATGCAGTAGCTTGTGAAAGAGAAGTTGATGATATGAAAAAAGCTGAATATATGGAAGATCATATAGGAGAAGTCTATACTGGTATGATAAGTAGTGTTATGAGTTTTGGCTTTTTTGTGGAATTGCCTAATTTAATTGAGGGATTAGTTAGTATTGATGCTTTAGATGATGATAATTATATTTATGATGAAAATATGTTTTCATTATCAGGAGTTAGTAATAAAAAACAGTATCGTTTAGGAGATACTGTAAAAGTAGTAGTTACAAGAGCTTCTAAAGAGGCTAGACAAATAGATTTTAATTTGTATAGTGAAGAAAAAGAAGAAAATTAAATATAATTAATAATGGTGGTGATATAATGGTTGAAATAAAGAATCGTAAAGCTAATTTTGATTATGAAATATTAGATACTTTTGAAGCTGGTATTGTTTTGAAGGGAACTGAAATTAAATCAATTAGGCAGGGTAGTGCGAATTTAAAAGATAGTTATGCAATTGTTAGAGATAATGAAATATTTTTACTTAATATGCATATTAGTATATATGACCACGGTAATATTTTTAATCATGAGGAGACACGAACTCGAAAATTATTGATGCATAAGAAAGAGATAAAAAAATTAAATGATAAGATAAGATTAGATGGGAATACTCTAGTGCCACTAAAATTATATTTTAAAAAAAATAAAGCTAAGATATTATTAGGCTTAGCTAAAGGTAAAAAAAATTATGATAAGAGGGAAACTATCAAGAAAAGAGATAGTGATAGAGAACTCGCTAAAGAACTTAAAAATTATAACCGCTTTTAACTATTTACAAACAATTAATAACGTGTTATAATTTTCTCATGGGGCCGCTTGGCTTCGACGTGATCATTTGAGTTTAGATGGCAAGTCGGAGGGACACGTTAAGTCCAAACAGAAAATAACTGGAAAAAATAAATTAACTAATGCAATTAACAATGTGGTAGCTGCTTTTAGAGCACCTGCTGCTGTTTTAGCCTAATTTAAGAATTGGCATTGCAGCTTCTTTTAATCTTTTGCTCATAGGGATTTAAAGAGGCTTATATATATGAGCTATATTATTATTTATCCTAGCGATAATAATGAAAAAAAATAGGATTACTAATAAGTGGTATGTTAGTTTACAATACTTATTAGGAAAATAGGTAACTAACTAAACTTGTAGATGTTTAAATATCTTTGTTTGCGGACAGGGGTTCAATTCCCCTCGGCTCCACCATTAGAGAAAAATCTCAAATTATTTTGAGTTTATGATAACAAATCAACTAAAAAAGGAAGTCCTTGTAAAAGCGACTGTGTCACAAGGAAAAACTAATTAAGGCAAACTGAATACGGAAAAAGAACCATAGCGGAAACTCCTCCGCTATGGTTCTTTTCATGTGTTTAACGACTTCTAAGGTATTTTATCAATAT
>JAQUUG010000070.1 GCA_028693965.1 Bacilli bacterium | reverse complement strand
ATATGTATAAAAAAGATAAACAAATTATTGTAAATTTTACTGATGAAGATATTATTCTTTTGACAAAAGATTTAACCTATCTTCTTTACCAAAATAAAATTTATTATATTGAAAATGAGCAAAGAGATGTTTTAAATAATTATCGTTTATATAAAAATATTGTAGTTGACAAAGACACTATTAATGATTTTAAACAATATTTATTACCACAAGTTAGAAAATATAGTAAAAATATTATTCTTTCTGAAGACTTAAAAAACGAATATCATTTTACTAAACCGCGCATCAATTTTTACTTTGATATTTTAAAAGACAATATTGTTGTTGATATTAAGGCTAAATATGATGATCTAGAGGTTAATATCAATGATAATAAGGCGTATATCAACAATGGTATCATTAGAGATGACAGTGAGAGTGAAGCTGTTTCTTATCTTAATGAACTCGGTTTTATTTTAACCGATAAAAGTTATTTTATTATTGACGATGAAAAACAAAAGATAACTTTTTTGAGGGAAAATCTTTACAATATTGATAAATATGAAGTTTTTATTTCAAATAAATTAAAGGAAGTTAAATATTTAACAAAATTCTCTGTTAAAAGTTCCATTAGTTTAGATCAAGGTGAAACTTTAACTTGTAATTTTAATGTTGAAGGGATAGATGAAAAAGAAATAAAACATTTACTTGAAGCTGTAAGATATAAAAGAAAATATTATAAACTTAAAAGTGGTTCATATGTTGATATAGAAAATAATGAGGACTTGCAAAAGTTGGATGAATTAGCTTACAATTTAGATTTGAACTATCAAAACATAGATAATGGTAATGTTACTATTCCTAAGTTTAGAGCTCTTTATCTAGCTACTCAAAAAAATAATTATCATTTTTTAATAACTAACAAAGAATTAGATAATTTTATTACGGATTTTAAAAAAGCAAAAAAACAACAAGTTACTATTCCTAAATCAACTGGATTTGTATTAAGAGACTATCAGATTTCGGGTATTAAGTGGCTCATTAATTTAGCTAATTATGGTTTTGGTGGTATTCTAGCTGATGAAATGGGACTAGGTAAAACGTTGCAAACTATTATGTATATAAAATCACGCTTAGAAGAAGATAAAAAGCGTGAGATATTAATTGTTTGTCCTACTTCGTTAATATATAACTGGGAAGCAGAGTTTAAAAAGTTTGCACCTACTATTAAAGTTAAAGTAATTGCTGATATTAGAACTAAACGGGAAAAAATATTTGAAGAACTGGAAAATTATGAGGTTTTTATTACTTCATATGGACTTCTTAGAGAAGATTTAGAAAAGTATAAAGATATTTGTTATGATACGATGATAATAGATGAAGCCCAAGCTATTAAAAATATAAATGTAAAAGTGACTCGCGCTGTTAAAACAATTACAGCAACTCATAAGTTTGCACTAACGGGGACACCAATGGAAAACTCTATTTTAGAACTTTACAGTATTTTTGATTTTGTTATGCCGGGGTTTTTTAGTTCTGCTAATGTATTTATGAAAAAATATGAGCATATTAATCAAAATGAAAATAAGAAATTAAAACAAGATTTTAATAGTTTAATTAATCCATTTATTTTAAGAAGAAATAAAAAAGACGTTATCAAAGAATTACCCGATAAAATAGAAAATAATATTTTATTTGATCTAAATAAAAGTCAAAAGGAGTACTATTTAGCTGAATTAGATAAAATTAATGTAGATTTAGCTAAAAGTATAAGTAGTGATACTTTTAATAAAAATAAATTAGTTATTTTACAATCTTTAACAAGACTTAGACAAATATGCATCAGTCCATCTTTATATGTTGATTCATATCTTGGCGATAGTGCAAAAGTAGACTTATTACTTGAATTATTGGAAAGCTCAATTGATGATCATAAGGTTCTAGTTTTTTCTCAGTTTACTAGTGCTTTAAATTTAATTGTGAAAAAGTTAAAAAATATAAAAATAAAATATTTATATTTAGATGGTTCAACGAAAGCTAAAGATAGAATTAATCTAGTTAATGAATTTAATAGTAATGAAGAAATTAGAGTTTTCTTAATTTCTTTAAAAGCTGGAGGAAATGGGCTTAATTTAACGGGCGCTGATGTAGTTATTCATTTAGATCCATGGTGGAATCCAGCTGTTGAAAATCAGGCTACAGATCGGGCTCATCGTATTGGACAAAAAAAAGTAGTTGAAGTTATTAAACTAATTGCTAGAGGAACCATTGAAGAAAAAATAATTAAATTACAAGATATGAAAAAAGAACTTAGTAAGCAAATTATAGATGGCAAAGATAGTAGTGATGATGTTGTAAACAAATTAACAGAAAAAGATATTTTGTATTTATTATCTAATGATTGAAAAAAAGGAATATATGTAATATAATTATAGTGAAAGGATGTATTAATTTATGGATGATATCTTATTAGAAACAGAGATGCGAATGACTTTGGTTATTGATAATATGGAGAAAAGATTTATAAATGTTAGAGCAGGTAGAGCTAATCCTGCAATTTTAGATGGAGTAATGGTCAATTACTATGGAGCTCCAACGCCTTTAAAACAATTAGCTACTATTTCAATACCAGAAGCTAGACAACTTGCTATTAAGCCTTTTGATATATCTAGTTTAGGTGCGATTGAAAAAGGAATTTATGAAGCTAATGTAGGAATTACTCCTAATAATAATGGCGAAATTATAATTTTAAATATTCCAGCTTTAACTGAAGATACTAGAAGAGAATATGTTAAGCAAGTTAAAGGTATGGCAGAGGAAGCTAAAATAGCTTTAAGAAATGTTAGGCAAGACGCTAATGGTGATATTAAGAAAATGGAAATATCAGAAGATGAAGTTAAAGGCTTGACAGAAGAAGTGCAAGAATTAATTGTTAAATTTAATAAATTAGTTGATGATAAACTAAAAGTAAAAGAAAATGAATTAATGAGTGTATAAAAATATGAATGAAATAGTTTCTCTAGTTGAAAGAATTAAGGAACGTAGATATTTAGATGGTGAAGCAGCGTATCTTGATAATCAACTTCAGAATCATTCTCACACTTTTGGCTTGGTAAAATTTATCAGGATTTAATATAAAGACAGTAAATTATTTTTAAAAGATATGAAAAATTAAAAAAATTATGTTATGCACATCATATTATGTTAGTTATGAATGGTAATCAATCACGTGAAGGGCAATGCCTAGTGTGCGGGGAATATGATTATGTTAGAGACAATACTTTAGTTATTAATCTTGCTTATGATATAGATTCTGAGATGGAATGTGCTGTTTATATGCTTACTAGCTATGTGTTTGAATTATTATTATACAAGTATGTAGCTAATGAAAAAGATTTAAAGAATATTGTTGTAAAAACTGAAAAGATAATAAATGTTTTTCTTTCTAAAAAAGATAATTGGGATTTATTACAAGCAACAGTGTTAAAAGAAAATCTTGCTAAAACGATTATATTTCAAAGTAATATTATTTAAATAATGTCACTTGTTAGTTTTACAGTTATACAATTTATGAAACAGTGTTGACAAACAATACTGTTTTTTGTATACTTTAGTTATACTAACTTAGAAGGAAGGTCATTATATGAAAAAAGGATTTACATTAATTGAACTATTAGCAGTAATAGTAATATTAGCTGTTATTGCCCTAATTTCGACACCATTAATTATAAATATTATAAATGAAACAAAAAATAAAGCAAAAGAAAGAACATATGAAGCTATTGAACAAGGAGCCCGGTATTACATTATGGATAATTATAGTCTAGATGTTGAAGATGATGTATTAATTTCGATTGAAGACTTAAAAGAATATGTTAAAAGTATTCCTGAGGACGCTACTGGAGAGTATGTTTATGTCAAAAACATTGGAAATAAATTAACATATTATTACACTGGTAGAAATAAAGATGATAGTAGTAATTTACTTAGAACATTAATAGAAAACGAAAGTAGTATGATAAAAGAAAACATTACCGTTAATGGTATAACTGTTAACAAAGTAATTGGAAGTAAGGAAAGCAAAAGTACTATGAAAAACTATGTTTGGTATAGTGGGTATCTATGGCAAGTTTTAGAAACAAATGATGACGGAATAAAAATGGTTATGGCTTATCCCATTACTAGTATAGCTTTTGGTGAAAGTACCAATTACAGTACTAGTTACATCAGACAGTGGCTAAATGAAGGAGGCGTTTTTTATGACAAATTAAATCGCACCGATTTACTCGTAGATACGGTTATGTGTTTAGATGAAGCTAGTGATGTTACAACAGCAAGTATAACATTAACTAGCAATATAACCTAGACGGCATTAAGAAGTATTACACCACTAACCACTTGCAGTAATACAATTAGTGATAAGGTAGGAACACTTACCTTAGAAGATTATGTTTATTCATATGATGGGACTTTAAATTTATACAGTGGTGGCGTTAATATAGCTACAGAAGAATATAATCAAAAAGGTGGTGTTATGGGGTATAACTACATATCAACTAGTGATACATTTTGGCTAGCCACACCAAGTAATGTTACCAATTATCTTTTTTCAACAGTTCAGTTTACTAGTGATTTTATAAGCAATAATTCTAGAATATATAGCAGTACTGCTGGGGTTAGACCAGTTATAACCTTAAGTGATGAAGTAGTAATAGAAAGTGGTAGTGGAACTAGTAGTGATCCTTACATAGTAGATGAAGGATATGAATTAGAATCAGGATCTAATTTAAACACAGCTACTATAGGAGATTATGTATATATAGATGAAGAAAATAATCCATATGAAACAAATCAAAATACCAAAGAGAATGTTCGTTATCGTATTATTAATATTGATGAAAAGGGGATAAAAGTACAAAGAGAGAATGTTTTACAAAGATTGCCAAGTAATATTATTTCAACAAAATATATGTTTTATTATACGTATTATGATGAAAGTGTAAGTAGTAGTTTATGGTGTTATTATGATATAGGCAATTTAACTGGATACTATAATGGATGTGCTGGGTATAACTATATGCAAAGTGTTGGTATAGGGGACTATGAGGTATATAAAGGAAACAGTATAGGGTACTTCTTAAATGATGCAGATAATAGTTTTTATAATTGGATAGATACTAAATATCAAGCTATTATTGAAGAAGTAGATTGGGAGTTAACAGCTATTAACTTTTTAATAAATCCCTTGTCACTTTTAGATATTGACAAAAGCAATAATAATGGATTAAGTTATCCTGATAGCAACTATGATGGTATATATACAGCTAAAATCAACTTACCATCATATGGTGAGATTCTAAGTGGCGGTGATCAAAGAATCAATATGTGGTATCAAAATAGAACGCAAGGTCAAAAGGCATCATCACTTATTTTAAGCAGCAATGGATCATCATTTAATTATTCTATAGCTGGGAGTATAACTTCTTTTGCTGTTCGTCCTGTATTTTACCTTGATTTAGACATCACAATTTCATCAGGTACAGGTACTAAAGAAAATCCATATCGTTTAGAAGTATAATTATTTAAGGAGAATAATATCTCTTTTTTTAGTGTAAAACTATAACTCATATGTTATAGAAATAAATGGATAAAATTATATAGTTATGCAAAAGATTATAAATTAGTTTAATTTGAAAAGTATAATATATAATCAATTTCTCTAGATATAAAGTTTTTAAAAGCATAATAACAGTGTTGACAAACAATGCTGTTTTTTGTATACTTTAGTTATACTAACTTAGAAGGAAGGTCATTACATGAAAAAAGGATTTACATTAATTGAACTATTAGCGGTAATAGTAATATTAGCTGTTA
>JAQUUG010000069.1 GCA_028693965.1 Bacilli bacterium | reverse complement strand
ACATTAAAAACAACAGTTTTTAAATCTCCCTTCGCCGGTGCTGATATAATGACTTTTTTAGCTCCAGCTTTAATATGTGCCATTGCTTTTTCTTTATCAGTGAAACGTCCCGTACACTCAAAAACTTCATCTATTTTTAAATCTTTCCATGGTAAGTTCATTGGATCTGTTTCCGCAAATACCTTTATTTTCCTTTTGCCAACGATAATATTATCATCTTCATAAGTTATCTCATCAGTGCTATAACGACGATGACTACTATCATATTTAAGTAAATATGATAATTGCTTAGCATCTGTTAAATCATTAATTGCCACTACCTCAAAATTATCATTTTCTTCTAATAGACGAAAAACCAAACGGCCAATACGTCCAAATCCATTTATAGCTACTTTTATCATCAAATCATCCTCTCTTTTCAAAACAACTACCACCTATAAATTCCCTAAGCACTGAATCATTGGGAACATTATCACTAGGAATAGTTAAAAAATTCCTTAAAAAATTAATTAATCTTATTGCTTCTGGATACATTTCATCACTTTCGTCTACAGCAAATAATAACGGTTCAGCATAAGTTTTTAAAACACCTAATTCATATACTAAAGCTGAATTTACAACTACGTCGGCATCATCTTGGAATGGAAAAATATGTTTTTCTTCACCCGCTCTTATATTATGCCACATTTTTAAAGTTTCTGAAGCATTATAACCACGTGTTTTATTGTCCCTAATAATTCTTCTAAGTCTTCTTGTATCACTTGTATGGATACGATTGTGGTTATCTATATTAATTTGGGTCAAAGGGCTTATATATATCTTATATTTATTTTTACGATCAATTGATAATGTTAAATCATCATTTAATCCATGTAATCCTTCAATAATAATAATATCATTTTCTTTAATTTCTAACCATTTCTTCTTATATTCTCGTTTTCCTAAAACAAAATTATACTCAGGAAGAAGTACTTTTTCGCCTTCTAATAATTTTGTTAAATGTTTGTTGAATAAATTTACATCAATAGCGGTCAATGATTCAAATTCATATTCACCAGCTTCGTTTTTCGGAGTATCTTCACGATTTAAAAAATAATCATCAATAGAAATTTGATGGGTATTAAGACCATGACTTTGTAAATAAACCTCTAATTTTTTAGATGTAGTTGTTTTTCCACTCGATGAAGGGCCGGCAATAAGAACAACTTTAGTATTCCCTTTATTTTTATAAATATTATCAGCTATTCTTGTTAGTTGACTATTATAATATGCTTCTGATAATCTAATTAAATTATCATAGCGTCCAGTTGCTACTAACTCATTTAAATCAGCCGCATTTTTTATTCCAATTGTTTTTCCCCAATTAGTATAATCTAAAAATGCATCAAAAACCATTTGATGGTGAGTATATGGTAAAGTGCATTCAGGATTATAAATATTAGGATAACTTAAAACAAAAGAGTTATCTTTAATATAGGTAAGTTTGAAATCATCTACAGCTTTAGTACTGTAAGCCATTTCACCATGAAAATAATCATAAACATCATCAAGACGATACAAATTAATATAAGTATTACTTATATATTTTAATACTTTAACTTTATCCATTTGTTTTTTCTTCTTAAAATATTTAATAGCTTCTAATCTAGCAACACTAAGTTTGGTATAAATTAAATTTTGTTTAACATATTCATGCATTGCCTTCTCTAATTTTTCAATAACACTCTCATTTACTTCATAATCATTTATAACACAATAAACGCCTTTATCAATAGAGTGTTCTATCATTACTTCAACATTTTCACCCAAAGTTTTTTTGATTGCTAAAATAAGTAGAAAGTGAACACTTCTACTATAAACCGAATTGCCTGGAACACTGCTGCGATCATAAAAATCTATATCACATTTCTTTTCTAGCTTTTCATTTAAGCCAATTAAATCATTATCAATTTTTGCAAGTAAAATAGGATAATTAAAATGACTTTGAAAACTTTTACTAACTTCAATTAAAGAAGTACCTACTTCAAATTCTTTAGTTATCATATTGTTAAAATTTACTTTTATTATTTTATCCATATTACCTCTCCTTATTCTCTATATATAATTTTACCAAACTTTAATGATTTTGTCACATTATTTTGTGAATAATTTATACTTTTTACACTTATTATAATCTTAGGAGATGATATACATGAATTTGATTCCAACTGTCATTGAAAAAAGTAATCATGGGGAAAGAGCCTATGATATCTATTCTAGGTTACTAAAAGATCGTATTATCATTATTGGCGATGAAATTACGGATAGTGGTGCTAATACAATTGTAGCAGAGCTTCTTTATTTAGATTCGCTTAACAATAATGATATTAGTATATATATTAATTCACCTGGTGGCAGTGTCACAGGAGGGATGGCCATTTATGATACGATGAATTTTATTAAAAGCGATGTTTCTACTATTTGTGTAGGAATTGCCGCTAGTATGGGAGCTTTTCTTCTTTCTTGTGGTACCAAAGGTAAAAGATTTTGTTTGCCTAATAGTGAAGTTATGATTCATCAACCATTAGGTGGAGCTCAAGGACAAGCAACAGAGATTAAGATTGCCGCTGAACGTATTTTAAAAATCAGAGATAAACTTAATCATATTTTAGCCAAAAATACTAACCAAGACATAAAACAAATTGAAAAAGATACTGATCGTGATAATTTTATGAGTGCCAAAGAAGCTTTAGAATATAGAATAATTGATAAAATTTTATATAACGAAAAGAAATAACAATTCACTGTTATTTCTTTTATTATCTTATAAAGAAATGGTCACTGTTCCAGTTATATTAGATGCTGTTAGCCTACTTTGTAACCAAGATTTAGTTGTAGAATCTTTAGTATATATTTCTATCCCTGATTTTGTATTATCAAACATGGATGTATATGTTGATACTTTTGTAAAGGTAGCATTCCTAAAGTCCAGTGTTTGTAAGTTAGTTGTTCCACTAAACATAGCATACATTGTTAATACTTTTGAAGTAATAAAATTACTTATATTTAAACTAGTTAAACTAATCATTCTTTGAAACATAGCACTCATGTCGGTTACATTTAGGGTATTGAAATTGCTTATATCTAAATTCGTTAAACTGCTCATATAGCCAAACATAGAGCTCATAGTTGTCACATTGGTGGTATTAAAACTACTTACATTTAACCTTGTCAAATTACTCATTTGATAAAACATACCCAACATATTGGTTACATTGGTAGTATTAAAATTACTTAAGTCTAAACTTGTTAGACTGCTCATATATGAAAACATAGAACTCATATTGGTTACATTGGTAGTGTTAAAATTACTTAAATCTAAGTTTGTTAGACTGTTTGTTTTAAAAAACATCCCCGACATATTAGTTACATTTGATGTATTAAAACTGCTTATATCTAAGCTTATCAAATTTGTACTTCCATAAAACATATATTGCATAGTTGTTACATTTGTGGTGTTAAAATTACTTAAATCCAAATTTGTTAAACTACTCGTATTGCCAAACATGTAATACATGTTTGTTACATTTGTAGTATCAAAATTATCAAATTCGATATTTTTAAGTTCAATTAATTTATAAAATAAATGATTTGAACTAGGATTTGCATTTATTTTGTTAGCACTGCCAATAGTTACTTCATATAAGCCATTACTATCAGTATCTCTATACCATGCCATTATACTTCCATCCTGACTTGCTGATACATCCCATGATCCAATAATATCGCTTGGTACTTCACTTGCTACTATAAATTTGATACTTTCAATAGTATTTTTAACAATTGGTCCATCTAAATAAGCCGTTGTTTCCGCACCATTTGAACTTGCTTTTAACACTACTTCATCTCCTACTACGGTTACTTTTCTATCTACACTAATAATATTTGATGATGAATCTGTTATCGCATAGGTTATTTTATATTCACCTGTTACTCCATAATTAATATTATTTGTTATATTGACATTACTTGATACATCAATACCGTTGACATCTGATGCTATATAACCTGGTTCTCTATAAGTTGTTTCTGATGCTGTTAATACTATATCATATCCTTTTAATGCTATAGTTGGTGATACTATTTCCGCTGTTACACATTCATCTTTACTTGATACTTCTCTTACTGTTACTACATCGGTATCATATTCTTTGGTTGAACAAAATCCACCACTATATAAATTAATGGCTACTTTTCCTTCATCATTTATAATAATTGTTCCATATTCAGGATTACTTCCTTTAAAATTTAATTCAACATTTCCACTTACCAAGCTTTGCACTCCATTATTAAAAGTATATTTTGTCATTTCTAAATCTGTTTCTTTTATGAGTCCTTTGGCATACCCTTGCTCTGCTGCACTTACTATCGCATAACTACTATCTAAAAATGCTCCTTTTTTAGCATTTTTTATGACATTCATTATTAGTGGTGTAGCAATTAAAGCAATTACCGCTAAAATAACAATAACTGCTAATAATTCTATTAATGTAAATCCATTGTTTTTTTTCATTTTGACTTCCTCCTACTTGTTATTGTGTATACAATATAACATATATATAATAACAATACAATCATAGATATAAAATCTTTATTCAAAAAGCAATTATTTTTTTATTTTAAAGAAAAAAATGATTAAAATTTTAATCATTTTTATTTGCTAGACATTGAAGTTCTAGAAGCTATTTGTTGCTTTCCTAATGTAACTAAACGTTTGGTAATTTCTCCACCAACACTACCGTTCATACGAGCTGAAGTATCAGCGCCTAAAGTAACACCTAACTCACGAGCTATTTCATATTTCATGCTTTCAATGGCTTGTTTTGCTCCAGGAACAGTTAATTTGCCATATGCTTGATTATTCATTTTTTCTCACCACCTTGCATTATTATAATTCCCTAAACTATAACGATAATACTTTATTTTCAAAGGTAGTTTTTACCATAATAATAGTAATAATAATAAAAAAAGACAGATATAATTCTGCCTGTTTTATTATTTTGTTTGGAAGTTAGAGCCTCCTAAGTGTTGTTCACCCATTTGAACTAAACGTTTAGTAATTTCTCCACCAACAGTTCCATTAGCACGTGAAGTTGCATCAGGACCCATTGTAACTCCAAATTCATTAGCTATTTCATATTTCATTTGTTCTAAAGCTTGTTTTGCTCCAGGAACAGCTAATTTACCATATGATTGTTTGTTATTCATTTATTTCACCTCCTGTACACTTATATCATGCATCCGATAGGTGAAATCATACCTTTTTATCTATGGTAATTTTTTACAATAAATCTTGATAAATTTTTTTCTTGTTTAAATAGATAACTTCAATATTATTTACAGCATCTTCGATTAATTTTTCGTAATCAAATCTTTTTTCATACTCTAAACACTTATTTAAAACAGGGTTAATAACCGGATGTTTTGGTAAAAAGATTGTACAGCAATCTTCATAAGGTAAAATACTAGTTTCATAAGTATTTATTTTTCGAGCTAAATCAATAATTTCCAATTTATCTAAACAGGCAACTGGTCTAATCACCGGCAAATTAGTCACATTATTAATTACGACCATACTATCTAAAGTTTGACTAGCAACTTGTCCAATACTCTCACCATTAATAATAACTTTGCATTTATGCCTTGCCGCAATTTTCTCGGCTATTCTATACATCATCCTTCGCATTATGGTTATAATATAACTGTCTGGTACTGATTTATATATCATTTCTTGAAGTTCAGTAAAATGAACAATATTAACTTTAATGTTTCCAGAATAATTATTAATAATTTTAGCTAATTCTAAAACTTTATTTTTAGCTTCAATACTGGTATGTGGTGGTGATTCAAAATACAAACATTCCAAATCA
>JAQUUG010000068.1 GCA_028693965.1 Bacilli bacterium | reverse complement strand
CAATGTTTTTATTATACATAATGTAAAATAGCCAAAGAAAAATTGAAAAAAGTAATAATACTGTATTTAAAACTAACCCTGAAAAAATATCCATTATCTCACCCCACACTTAAATTATAACTATTAGTTATGTCGCAATTTGTCGAAAAAGAAAAAAAACGCACTTTTTAGCGTTTTAAGTCGTCAATATATTTTTTAATTTGACCAGCATCTTCTCCCAAAATAATCTTAAGTTGATTATCTATTTCAACAATGCCCTGTGCTCCCATTTTCTGAATGGCTTCTTTATTAACAGCAGTGACATCTTTAACATTAACAATGAATCTTGATTTATTAAATTCGTAATCAATAATATTATTTTTCCCACCCAAATATGAAACAAGTTTATTTACTTCAATTTTAAAATCTTTGCGTCTTGACCTATTAATAGCTATTCCTATTAAAATAGTAATAATTATAATTATTAAATACTGTATATATTCCATTCCTATCACCAATATTATTATACTATAAATTATCTTTTTTAGGAAGATAATCTTTAATAATTGTATATTTATCTTTTTTAGTGTATGATAATATTAAATAATAAAAAGATTAGCAAAAGGAGATGAAAAGTTGATGAAAAACATTTCTAAATATAAAGTTGATACTTTTTTATTAATTACTTTAATAACTTTTGTCATAATCAGTGTCATAACTATTTATAGTGCGCAGAGTCTATTATCATTGTCTATGAGCAACTTAGCTTTAAAACAATTACTATGGTATGGAGCTGGTTTTGTCCTAGCCTATTTTATTATGTTTGTCGGTAATAAATATATAATTAAACATGTCTGGTTTTTATATGGCTTTGGTATTTGCGCTTTAATCGCACTTTTACTATTTGCAGATCCAATTAACAGTGCCAAATGCTGGTTTTCTATTCCTGGCATTGGTACTATTCAACCCAGTGAATTTATGAAAATAATTTTGATTTTAACTTTAGCTAGAATGATAAATGACTATAACGAAAATAATAGTAACCCTTCTTTTGAAGATGAATTTAGATTTTTAATTAAAGTAATGATAGTCGTTTTAATCCCTAGCATTTTAACTTTTCTGCAACCTGATACTGGTGTAGTCCTTATCTACTTACTAATAACTTTCGTTATGTTATTAATATCTGGTATAAGATATCAATGGTTTATCATTTTATTTAGCATTTTATTTGTATTAATTGGAACTGTTTTAATAATATATTTTGTTAATACTGACCTATTTATTAATATCTTTGGAACAAGTTTTTTCCTTCGAATCGACAGATTATTAGATTGGTCTAGCCAAAGTGGTTATCAACTGCAAAATGGGATGATGGCGATAGGATCTGGTGGGCTTTTTGGAAACGGTTTTAACAATACTCCCGTTTATTTTCCTGAACCGCAAACTGATTTTATATTTGCCGTTTATGCGAGTAACTTTGGTTTTATTGGCTCATTATTTTTATTAGGATTAATTATATATTTTGATATTAAATTGATAACTATTGCTTTAAATAATCGTTATCATATTAATAAGTATATTGTAGCTGGTGTCGTAGGTATGCTTATCTATCAGCAAGTTCAAAATATTGGGATGACTTTTGGTCTGATGCCCATTACTGGCATTACCCTACCTTTCATTAGTTACGGAGGTTCTAGTTTGCTCAGTTATATGATTATGATTGGTATTATCTTCAATATTTCTAATCAAACTTTAAGGTATACTAATTAAGCTATATTATTTATTGTAGATAAAAATATATAACAATGAAAAACATATTGTAAAATGATTTTTATAATATGTTTTTTGATTAATTATCTTGACTAATTTGACTTTACATTAATTTAATGATAACATATTATTCATCTTTTGGGGTGATGAAAATGAACGAATCAAAGAAAAAAGCTTTTATTATTTTACCTTTTTCTATGTATCAAGTACTATTTTTAAATATAGATAAAATAATAGATGAAAAAAAATATGAAATTATTTTACCAAATAATTACTACCGTTTTTGCCGTAGTTCCAATATATCAGATACATTAAGTAAAGCTGATATTATGCCTTATTATATTGCTAGTGAAGCTTCCGTAAATGATGATAGTCTAGGAACAAATAGTAAACGTGAAAATATTTTTAAAAAAGCTAGTGAAAAATATATTGAAAATCTTTTAAGAAGTAAACTTGTATTTAGCAAAAGTAGCATTGATACAGCTGATTATATTCTAAGATTAAGTGATTATAATTTTAGAATTAGTGATGAAGAAAAAAAGGAATTAAAAGATGAATGTAATTATGCTATCAATAAAGGAAAATATGCTATAAATATTGACTTATCGTATTTACAAAATCAATCTTCTTTTTTATTTGATGAAGATTTTGTTTTAAAAAATAGTACTGCTTTTATAAGTCCTATTGCTTTATATCCAGTTGTTAGAGAAGTTCTTGAATACTTATGTATTAATCAAAAAAAGACACCATATGAGTTTAATTTTTATATTAAGGAACTTTTAAATAGACTTCCTCATACCAGTATTTCAAATATTGAAGAATTTAATAGAATGATAAAAAGTTATAGTTTTATTGAAAGATTAACAATTAGTGACGATATAATAATAACTAAACAACGTTTTGATTTTGATAGAAAGCTTATTGACCAAAACAAAATGATTGTTGCCTTTTATGACAGCAAGACTAATGATGAAGTGTTTAAAAAAACTCTTGCTTATGCAAGTAGGATGGGAAAATTATTTCTTATAATAGATATAAATCATTTGTTTAAATATTATCAAGAATCATTACAAACCAAAATGAAAAGATATGATAACTAAAAGAGTGCGAAAGCACTCTTTTATAGTAATGGTGAAAATATTTTAACAACTGATTCAATTGTTTTACGAAAAAAACTTCTTTTTTTCCAATTATCCCATAATATTTCTCCACTATTTTTTAAATCATTTTTAAAATCGCTAACTAAACTTTTAATAGCTTTATCAAAGAAGAGAATAGCCGTTATTTCAAAATGTAAATCAAAACTACGATAATCCATATTAACAGTACCAATACTTGCTATATCATCATCAATGATAATGACTTTACTATGAATAAAATGTTTTTTATATTTATATATTTTAACGCCACATCTAAGTAATTCACTAAAGTAAGCTTCCGTAGCTTTATATATTAATGATTTTCCCTTATCATGCATTCCTGGAACAATAATACGAACATCAATTCCAGATAATGATGCTACTTTTAAAGCACTCATTAATTCATTATCTAAAATAAGATAAGGAGTAACAATCCAAATACGTTTATTAGCTTCATTAATTAATTTAAAAAATGTATTTCTAATAACGCCAAATTCATTATCAGGACCATCAGCAATAATTTGGACAGCACTATTTTCATTTTTACAAATGTGTTTATAATAATATTTTTTATCAGTTAATAACTCATTAGTTGTATGAGCCCAATCTTTCATAAAAACAACATTTAAATCTCTTACGGCGCTACCTTCTATCATCATATGAGTATCACGCCAAAAACCATAATATTTATCTAAATGAGCATATTCATCACCAATATTAATACCGCCTAAAAAACCAACTTTATTATCTATCACAACTATTTTACGGTGATTACGATAGTTAATACTAGGTCTAAATAACTTTAAATCTATTTTATTAAAACAAGCTGTCTTAATACCTTTTTGATTCATTTTTTTTAATAGTTTATTTGATAAATCGACACAACCAAAATCATCATAAAGAAGTTTAATTTCTACTCCTTCACTTATCTTTTGATATAAAACATCTAATATTTGATTTAAAATTATTCCTTCTTTTATGATAAAGTATTCTAAATGAATAAATTGTTTAGCTTTTTTTAACTCTTCAATTAATATTTTAAACTTTTGATCACCATTAGTTAGTATTTTACAATTATTATTTAAGGTAACAGGACTATTATTAATATTATATAATAGATGAACAATATCTTTTTTATCACCTAATTTTTCTAATATTTTTTCTATAGCCATTTCTTCTTTTATGGTTTCTTTATTAATATTTTCATCTAAATCTAATTTTTTATCAAACTTTTTAAATCTATTATATTCAACCCCTAAAATCATATAAAATAGAAAACCAATTAAAGGAATAAATAATACTAGCATACTCCATGCAATTTTAGATTCCATCTTTTTATTACCAAGTAATATAGTAATGGAAACTAATATTGAAATAAAATTAATAATGTAAAAAACATAGTTATTATACTGTTCAGAGACATAAGTATTTATATTAAAAAGGAATACAAGCAAGAATATTCCTAATATAACTAGAACATGACTTCTTTTCATTGTATCCCCCCTTTTTTAACCTAAAATAACAGTACGGAAAGAAGAGGCCCCACTCGAATGGCCATAGGTCATATAAAATGCAAAAATACCAGTGTCAGAACCTTGTCCCCAATATCCACCACGATAAAGCCAAGGATTAGAATAAGAACCTAATTGAGCAAAATCATGATAATAAGAACTTACATATCTACTGCCACTATCTGTTTCAATGGTACTTTTACCAAAATTGCCTAGTTCTTTAGTTGCATCTCCTAGTTTTCCCCTTTCATATTGTATTCCAGATGTTCCATATGCATATAAATCATAATATTTACTATCTGGAAAATTTACTCCCGTCGTTAATGATGTAGCAGTTTGACTATCGCAAGTAGGACATGTAAATAAGCCGTTAAAACCTGAATTATATAAAACATTTCTTCCTGATGTTGGAACATCACTGCCTGCTGAATCCTCTATTACTGCCATCATATACTCTGCAGCTCCTCCAGCCATATCATAAATACCATAGATATTTCCCGTAGTGGACGCTAAAACGCCTGTGTTTGTATAATAAGCGTTTTCACACCCACTATATCCAGCGGTCGAATACCCAGTTGTTGCCTCACTTGATGCAACGCATCCTGTTATATAAGTCGAACTATTATTATATCTAATATTGCTATTAATCCCATATTCGCTTTGTGATAAATAAGCAACAGCTCCCCATTCCATATTTTTCATCATATGTGCATCATTAGACACAGTTAATCCGTAAGTACTCAAAGTATTAAATTTTTGGGCAGTTGTAAATTGAGTACTAGCATTTTGACTGCGAAGTGAAGTGACATTTGGTAAAATCGTTGGTGTTGAAGCAGTCCCGGTTGTTTCAAACTTACCAACCCAAAAACCAGTTAATTCTTCATCTCCAAAGGTAAAAGCAGGGTGCGTGTATGCGCTTTTACCAGTAGTTACACTTCCATAACTGCTATCGCTGCACGTTTCACTAGCCCCACTACTTATGCACGTAACTGTCCCGGTTGAATTAGTACCACTTTCAAAAACAATATTTATTGTTTGCTCGCCACTTTCTGGTTCACTTGTTGTGTTAACTGTATAATTTTCGCCATCATTAAATATTGTATACTTATATCTTGGTATCCAAACTAGATAAGCCTTGACATCATCCCCATCAATAACCGTCCCAACAGCCGCATTTTTATAGGTTTGTCTTGTTTCAGATGACACTAAAACAACATTAGCCCACACTTGTTCATCATAATTGTACCACTGATTTTCACCACTAGGATTTCTCTTATCAGCTTTAACCCAAGAAACGCCATTCCATCTAATTGGTATCATATTCTCACTAAGCTCTGGAGCATTAGCGCCACTTCGATCTGAATTAGCTATTGGTGTATTATCAGATACAATGCACGCATCACTATCAACCACACTATAATTAATAGTGGCTGCACTTGTGATTTCTACTTGTACAACTTTCGTTAAGTCAATTGTCGCTCCCGTTTTTACATCAGTAAGATTTGAATCAAGCTCACCACTATCTACTAATGTTTGAAGACTAATACAAAAAACATTACCACTATATATTGGATAATCA
>JAQUUG010000067.1 GCA_028693965.1 Bacilli bacterium | reverse complement strand
TTGCATGTCTTAGGCATGCCGCCAGCGTTCATCCTGAGCCAGGATCAAACTCTCCAAAATAAAAATATTTATTTGAATATTTGATTTTCCTGACTAATTGAATTAACGTTTTGCTCAGTTTTCAAAGATCATTTTCTTTTGCTTTTTTTGAAGCATTAATACTATATCAAATACTTCAAACTAAGTCAATACCTTTTTCAACTTTTTTTGCATTTTGTTGAATTAGTATTGTTTTCTCTGCTTTTTCCGCAAAGTAATAATTCTATATCAAATATAAAAGGCTAAGTCAATAGTATTTTTGACTTTTTTACATTTTTTTTGATTTTGTATTGTTTTACTGTACTTTTTTCGCAAAGTAGTACTAATATATCAATTATTTACATATAAGTCAACTGTTTTTTTTATTTTTTTTAAAGTTTTACACTTATTTTAATATTTGCCTCCTACTTTCTTATTATATGTCCATTTTTATTTAAAATTACTACTATTTTCTGCTTCCATAATTTTTTTATAAATTTGATAATATTCATAGTTCTTGCTTTTGTCAAAAAATAAAGCTTCACTTAAATAAAGTTTAATCAATCTATCTAAACCATTATTGATAACCTTATCTAAATCATTGGAATAATTCATTATTCGTTTATGATACTGATACTCCATACGATCTAGTATTTTATAACTACCACCAGAAAATATTCTTAAGTCTAAATCATAGTCAATATATTTAATTGCATTATCTTCTATGATAAAAGGACTTGCTATATTGCAATAATAACTAATTCCCGTTTTTTTTAGCTGAACTATAATATTAAACCATTGTTTTTTAAAAAAATAAATTATGGCTGGCTCCTTGGTATTCCACGTATTATTTTCTAATTCCGTTTTTACTAAAGTTTTATCATTGCCAAAAACAAGATAATCTTTATTTGTTTCTAATAAAATTGCTTCGTCCCATGTCCGGTGTAGTCTACCATTATGTTTATAACAATGAATTTGGAATTTATCACCAACACACATTTTTTGCATTATATCACCCTTCTTTATATTTGTTTAATGAAAATAGTAGATATTTATCTACTATTTTGGAGAATTTCAATAGCTTTTTGAAGTTGTGAATCTGTGTCATCTGATGGATTAGCATAGTATTCTTCATCTAATGACACTTCATAATCAGGAATTATCCCTACACTATTAATCCAATTGCCATTTGGCGTAAGCCACTTTTTGATTGTAATTTTATACTGTCCACCATCATCAAGAGTATTAACCTGCTGCACAGTGCCTTTCCCATAAGTGGTTTCCCCAACTTGCAATGCCCCATAGCTCTCTTTTAAAGCCCCTACTAACATTTCTGATCCAGATGCACTGTTTCCATTAGTTAACAAAACAATAGGATAACTTTTGGTTTCATTACCGGTTGAATAAAATTTAGTGGTATTACTACTGTCCTCTGTCTGATATATTATATTAGAACTATCTAAAAATAGCGATATAATATTTTGAGTTGTTGATAAATATCCACCACTGTTATCACGAACATCAATGATTAGACTTTTTATACCCTTTGATTCTAAATCTTCAAGCAACTCTTTAAATTGACCATAAGTATTGCTTGCAAAGATATCTATATATATATATCCGATATTTTCATTAATAACTTCACCATATACAGAAGTAAGTTCTACCGTTGCAGTCTTTAAAGTATATGTAAGAGTTTCTTCGTTTCTTTGAACGGTTAGTGTAAATTCTCCTTCTTTACCCTTAACAATTTCTCCGATTTCTGTTGTTGTTTTGTCGGTTACATCTTCATTATCTACTTTCAGTATAATATCGCCAGCTTCTATTCCAGCTTTACTAGCAGGCGAATTATTATAAACATAGTAAATGATAGAAGCCCCGTCTTCGTTAATATATAGTTTTACACCAATTCCCTCAAAGCTTCCTTTTAAGTAGACATTATATGTAGTCTCATCTTCTTCGCCTAGGAAAGTAGAATAATCATCACCTAAAGAATCCACCATTCCACTTATAGCACCATCAATTAATGCTTGTTTATCAATATCTCCATAGTAATTATTTAAAATATAATCATAATTTTCAATAAATTCATTTAGTGTCTCATCAGGTGTAACATAACTATTGTTTAAACTAATAATATAGTGTTCTAGACCCATTCCTAATATAACATTAATCATTACGATAATAATTATTGATGTTATTTTCATTAAGTTATTATTAGCCAAAGTCTGCTTTATTGTGTTTTTTAGTTTTTTATAGTTGAACTTAGCCATCTATACACCCTCTAACTAATTAATTCTTCCAAATACGTTACTATTTCATCTTTTGTTTCAATTGCTTTTTTTACGCTACTATTTTCTATTACTAAAAGTGTTGTTGTTTTAAACCTCAAATCAGATACTTTTGTTACTAACAGATTACTTTCTTCAGCAATGTAATTAGTATTTAATCCTTCACCTAGCAAAACTTTATAAAATTTATAAGCATCACTTTCACTATCATATTCATCTATGTATTTATCATATAGGCCTTCATAATTATCATCTTTGGCAACAACTAACACATAATAATTGCTATCAAGTCTATTTAAGATTTGTCCTACTAAAATATCATCATATTGAATAGCTACTGTTTCATTTTCTGGGCTTTTAACTTCATCTTCTTTTTTTACTAAATATGTTATACCAAAAAATATAATAAAAATAGCCACAACAGCGCCAACTGTACCAAACATTTTGGTTAAATTTGTAACTTCACTAGTACTAATTTCTCTTTGAGACATTTTGTTTTTCTTTGCCATGTAAATCACCGTATTCATTATAACACGCCCTAGACCTTTTCTGCAACAATTTTTTATGATGCTATAACTCTTTCACATTCTTATCAATTAGTGCCTAGATTATATATATTATAATTATTTATATTTATTTTTTTATAAAATATTCCCTAACGATATATAATAAATGTTAAAAAAATATTACATAAAGTAATATCTTAAAATTCACAATTATTTGGTGTTCTTGGAAAAGGAATAACATCACGAATATTTTCAACACCAGTTAGATATATTAATAATCTTTCAAACCCCATACCAAAACCGGCATGTTTACAACCACCAAAACGTCTTAAGTTGAGATACCACCACAATTCTTTTTGATCAACATGTAGTTCTCTCATTCTATCTAATAGCACATCAAGACGCTCTTCTCTTTGACTTCCTCCCATTAGTTCACCAGCACCAGGGACAAGTAAATCAACGGCAGCCACAGTGCTACTATCATCATTAAGTCTCATATAAAAAGCTTTAATATCTTTCGGCCAATTTTTAACAAAAACAGGGGCTTTAAAATATTCTTCAGTCAAATATTTTTCATGTTCTTTTGCTAAATCCTCACCATATTCGGGTTTGTTTTCAAATTTTTTAGAAGCTTGTTTCAAAATAGTAATAGCTTCTTTATGATCAATTCGTACAGCTCTTTTATTTAGTATTGATGTTAGCTTATCCATTAATCCTGGTTCTACAAAACGATTAAACAATTCCATTTCTGGCTTTGCATGCTCAAGGATATAATTAATAATATATTTTAAAGCATCTTCTTCTACATCCATTAACTTTTCTAAATCACAAAAAGCTATTTCTGGTTCAATCATCCAAAACTCTGAAGCATGTGTTTTCGTATTAGAGTTTTCAGCTCTAAAAGTGGGTCCAAAAGTATAAACTCTTTTAAAAGCCATAGCAAAAGTTTCAGCTTGTAATTGTCCTGACACTGTAAGAGAAGCTTTTTTGCCAAAAAAATCTTTACTATAATCAATTTGATTACTAGTTTTAGCTTTTTCTAAATCAAGTGTTGTTACTTGAAACATTTCTCCAGCACCTTCAGCATCACTACCCGTAATAATTGGTGTATGAACATATACGTAACCTCGTTCTTGAAAATAAGTATGAATTGCCATAGCTGCTAAACTACGTACTCTAAAAACAGCATTAAATAAATTAGTACGCGATCTTAGATAAGCCACTTCTCGTAAAAATTCGTTAGTATGTCTTTTAGGTTGAATTGGGTAATCTTCAGGGCAATCGCCTTCTAAAATAAGTTCTTTAAGTATTATTTCAAAATCTTGACCTTTTCCTAACGATTCAACTACTGTTCCTTTTATAGTTAAAGCACTCCCTATATGAAGTTTACTTATCACGTCGAAGTCAGTAAGTTTATTATCATAAACAACCTGGACTGTTTTTAAATATGTTCCATCAAAAAAATCAATAAAACCGAATTCTTTTTGTTTACGGTGATTTTTTATCCACCCCGATAATTCTACCTCTTTATTTACATAGTTTTTATTATATAGTTCCTTAACATCAATCATAATATACCTCCATATAAACTATTATAAAACAAAATTGTTCATATTGGAATAACTTTTTGTCATATCACTATTTTTTGTTAAGAGAAGTCAATTTTAAAAAATTATAGGCTTTATTAATTATTGCCGTGCTATCAAGTAAACTATTTTTTATTTGTTTTACTATCAGTTCAACATTTTTTTCTTTTTTGTTGTAACATTCAAAATATAGATATTGTAGTTTGGCCTCATCACTTTCATTAATTAAACTAGTTAACTCTGTTTTTATATATTTTATCATTTCTGTTTCTTTTCTGGTGTAAAAACTATTAATAGATTGTTCTTCTAAAATTTGATAGTGCAAAGTTGTTTCCTTCATCTGTTTTGCAAAATCCAAAATTTCTTCTTCTTCATTAATTAACATTTTACTCCATTTAATAGCATTGCCTTTATTATTAATAAGAAAAGCTATTGCCATGTTCCCATCCGACACAAGAATACTGTATTTGATATTTTTGACACCTTTACTTGTAAATATTTCTGTTTTATATTTTATTTTATTTAATATTTCATCATTTATAATGATTTTATTTTTAATTAAGCTATTCATATCTTTTTCTTTTACTCTTAGCAAAGGGATTTTTCTAATATGTTTAATATTGTCTTCTACATTCCATTCATAAAAATCATAACCACATTCTGTAAAATTAAGTAATATATCATATATATAATTCATATTTTTGCTCCTTTATTGGTATAAAAATAGTAAATAAAATTAAAATTAATCCAATTAATGCATAATAGCATTCAAATTGTTTACTAATAAAATTAACATATTCGTAGAAATTATACCCAAGACTCATTAAGTTTAAATAACTAATGATAAAAACAAAACCAACAACCGTTAATCCAAAGCCTAAAAGAAAAACAAAAATACGTATGAACATAGTTATCACCTATTAAAGTTTATTTGTTATTTATTATTTAATTACTGATATGATGTCAAGTTTTTTGTCAAATTAAGCATAAAAATAAAAATGTTGAGAAATATATTAGTAGTTATATTAAATATCATATACAATATATGTGGAGGGATTTTATGCTTTTAATGTTATGCATCAAACTATTTTTTGTTAGAATTATAGATGTTTCTTTAGGAACAACTAGAACAATATTAATGGTTAAAGGTAAAAATGTCGTTGCCAGTTTAGTCGGTTTTATTGAAGTTGCTATTTGGTTTGCAATTGTCAAGGAAGCCTTAAACACCGATATAGAAAGTATATGGATTATTATTTCTTATGCTGGTGGTTTTGCTACTGGAACCTATGTTGGCGGTTTACTATCAGATATATTTATAAGTGGTAGTTTTAATCTTCAAATAATTACTAGTAAAAACAGTAATGTTGTAAGTGTTCTTAGAAATAACGGTTTTGCTGTTTCTGTAGTTGATATCAAAGGTCAAGATGAAAAAGCTGAAAAACATATGTTATTTATAGAAATTAATAAAAAACATTTTAACAGTATTCAAAAATTAATTAAATCCGTTGATCCTAAAGCTTTCATTGTCGTTAATGAAACTAAATTTGTGGAAAATGGTTATTTTAAACCAGAAAAATAAATTATAAACTTGCAATTTAATAGCAGGTTTTTTATTTTATAAAAAA
>JAQUUG010000005.1 GCA_028693965.1 Bacilli bacterium | reverse complement strand
TATTTAGAAAACTTGATTAAATCATTGATGGAAAAATACAATTATCAATATTTTAGAACGCCCATCTTTGAAAGTACAGAACTATTTCATCGTGGTGTAGGGGAAACAACTGATATTGTTTCTAAAGAAACATATGACTTTACAGATCGTGGTGATCGAAGCATGACATTAAGACCAGAAGGAACAGCTGGTGTTGTAAGAAGTTTCATTGAAAACAAACTATATGGAACGGAAACCTATCCTGTTAAAGCTTGGTACTATGGACCAATGTTTCGTTATGAAAGACCACAATCAGGTCGCTTTAGAGAATTTTATCAATTTGGTGTAGAAGCTCTTGGATGCAGTAATCCCATGATAGATGCTGAAGTAATAAGTATTGCTGTCAACTTTTTTAAATTATTAGGTTTAAAAGAAATAACTGTTAGTATTAATTCTTTAGGCGATCGTGATTCTAGAAAAAACTATAAAGAGGCTTTACTTAAACATTTTAAACCTCATTTAGATGAACTTTGCGAAGATTGTCAAAAGCGTTACTCAAAAAATCCTTTACGAATTTTAGACTGTAAAGTTGATCAAAACTTAAGTTTTATGAAAGATGCACCAAAAATGATTGATTATCTTAATGAGGAAAGTCAAAATTATTTTAAAAACGTTCAAAATTACTTAAGTGTTTTAGATATTAATTATGAAATTGATACTAACCTAGTTAGAGGGCTTGATTATTATACGCACACAGTATTTGAAGTCAAAGCTAATGTAGCTGGCTTTGGCTCACAAAATGTACTATGTGGTGGCGGCAGATACGATTATTTAATTGAAGAAATAGGAGGCCCAGCAACACCAGGAATTGGTTTTGCTCTTGGCATGGAACGCCTTTTAGTTGCTTTAGAATATGAAGGTATTGTTTTAGAAGATGAAAACGCCATTGATGCTTATATTATTCCTCTTTCAGAAAAGGAAAGCAGTTACGCATTAGCTTTAACTAATATGCTTAGATTAAATGGGTTTAGTACGGATGTAGATTATATGCAAAGAAGCATTAAAGCTAATTTTAAACAAAGTGATAAGTTAAATGCTCGTTTTGTTATTATTATTGGTGAAGAAGAAGTCAAAAATGACAAAATAACCATTAAAGATAATAGAACAAAAGATGAGTATAAGATTATGTTAAATGATATTGTAACATTTTTAGATGAAAAGATTGGTGATGGACATGAAGAAAATTAACAATGGTACTTTAGCAAAAGAAAATATTGATGACATTTTAGAACTCTATGGTTGGGTTAATAAAAAAAGAAATTTAGGTGGTCTTTTATTTATTGATTTACGCGACCGTAGTGGTATTGTTCAAATTGTGATTAGACCAGAAAACAAGTACTATGCTTTAGCTGAAACTATTAAAAATGAATATGTTATTAAAGTTAAAGGTAAAGTAGTTGAAAGAGAAAACAAAAATGAACATTTAAAAACAGGTGATATTGAAGTTGAATTATTAGAATTGACTATTTTAAATGAATCTTTAGATTTACCTTTTGATTTAAATAATAATAATTCTTCAGAAGAAACAAAATTAAAATATCGTTATTTAGACATTAGAAGAGATGAAATAAAAAACAAATTAATTATTAGACATAAGATTGTAACATCAGTTAGAAGCTATTTAAATGATTTAGATTTTGTTGAAATTGAAACACCTATCTTATGTCGTTCAACTCCGGAAGGCGCTCGTGATTATTTAGTTCCCTCAAGAGTAAATAATGGCTCTTTTTATGCACTTCCACAATCACCACAAATTTTCAAACAATTATTAATGGTTGGTGGCATGGAAAAATATTATCAAATTGCTCGTTGTTTTCGTGATGAAGATTTAAGAGCAGATCGTCAACCAGAATTTACTCAAGTCGATATGGAAATGAGTTTTATTGAAGAAAACGACGTTATGAGTATGATTGAGGGTATGTTTAAAAAACTATTTAAAGAAATAAAAAATATTGATATTGATGTTCCTTTTAAGAGATTAAAATATGATGATGCAATTAATATATATGGTAGTGATAAACCAGATACTCGCTTTGCAATGATAATTAATGATATAACAGATATTTTTACAAAAACAGAATTTAGTCTGTTTAAAAATTGTATTGATAATAATGGGGTTATCAACGCTATTGTTGTTAAAAATAAAGCTAATGTTTTTTCTAGAAAAGACATTGATCATTTAACAGATTTTGTCAAAAAATATAAAGCAAATGGACTTGCTTATCTTAAATATAATGAAGGAATTTTAAATGGTAGTATTTCTAAAGTTATTAATGAAAGTGAAATAAATAAAATAATGGAAACATTGCAGCTTGAAGAAAACGATTTAGTTTTAATTGTTGCTGATAAAAAAAAGGTTGTAAAAAATGCCTTAGGTGCATTGAGATTAAAACTAGGTAAAGAATTAGATTTAATTGACAATAATTTGTATAATTTATTATGGGTAGTTGATTTTCCATTATTTGAATATAGTGAAGAAGATGGCAGATATTATGCCATGCATCATCCTTTTACCTCACCAAAAGATGAAAATATCGATGATGTTTTAACAAATCCAGGGGTATGTTATGCTAAAGCCTATGATATTGTTTTAAATGGTTATGAAGTTGGTGGAGGTAGTATTAGAATTCATAATAAGGATGTTCAACAAAAGATGTTTGAAGCTTTAGGACTAACTGATCAGCAAATTAATAACAAATTTGGTTATTTAATTGAAGCCTTTAAATATGGTACTCCACCTCATGGCGGAATTGCCTTAGGACTAGCGAGATTAACAATGCTTTTGTGTAACACAGAAAATATTAAAGATGTTGTTGCTTTCCCTAAAACAGCTAGTGCTTCATGTTTGATGACTGAAACACCAAATAGTGTAAGTGAAGAACAATTAAAAGAACTGGGAATTAAACTAAGATAAATGTTGGGGGGGATTTTGGATGTATGCTATATTAATGAAAAAAAAGAAAAATGAACAAGATATAGAAATAATTGAACCATATGCTTTATTAAATGGTATATTAGACAGTAATGGATTATTTTACTCGAAAGGAATTAAATATGAACTAATATCTATTAGTAGCAATGATGGTTATGCATTTCCTATTGAAGAACAACAATTAAAGGAAATGCTATTTCCGAATGCTAGTGATTTTGAAGCTCTTGACTGTAGTCAAATTTCAAAATTATATTTCTTTTTTGTTAAATTGTTTAATTATATTGAATTTAATGGTGATTATTATGCGTCACATAAAAGAGTTGCTTCAATGGAAAAATCAGATTTTTCAAAACCGTTTGGTTGTGAAGAAAAAAGAATAAATATTGTAATATCAACCGACAAAATACGCGAATTATATGAAAAAATTGAAAAATCAGAAAATAAAGAGAAAAAGGAACCGAGTGGTAATTTTGAGATTAAAAAAGTTTATAATTATATTACTTCATCACTTATAGGTCAAACTTCTCAAGTAAAACAAATTTTAGCTTTAATTGCCAAAAATCAAATTATTTCAAATCCAAGATTAAAGTCAAATCTACTTATATACGGACCAGCAGGAGTGGGTAAAACAGAAGTTTTTAGGTTAATAAGTGAATGCTCGGATGTTCCTGTGGTTATTGAAGACATTACGGGGTATACCAAAGCTGGATATGTGGGACATGATGTTGAAGAAATTGTTTATAAATTACTAGTTAAAGCTGATTTTGATATTCAAAAAACGGTACGTGGAATAATTGTTATTGATGAAATAGATAAAAAAGTTGCAACAAATAGTCAAAATTCAATCTCATCAACTGATGTTTTATATGCGCTGTTAAAATTAATTGAAGGGACTAGTATAAAGTTTAAGGGGAAAAACGGTGAAGTATTAACAATTGACACATCATTTATCACTTTTGTTTTTTGTGGTAATTTTGAGAACATTCGGGTTAATAACAATAACGTTAGTGCTATAGGTTTTGAAAGAAACAGGCAAATCGTTGATGATAATATTACTACGGAACAATTGCAAAAATACGGATTACCATTAGAACTCCTTCGCAGAGTTCATGCTGAAATCAAATTTAATCCTTTAACACTAGAAAATTTAAAACAGATTTTACAAAATAGTAAAAACAGTATGTTAAAATTATATGCTGAAATGTTTAAAAATTCTGGTGTCAGTTTATCATATACAGAGACTGTAATTGAGGCAATTGCTAGAGAAGCCTACAAAAACAGGTTGGGTGCATCTTCATTAAATAGAGTTATAGATGATATTTTAAAAGATGCAATGTTTGAAATTTTTTATAGTGATTGCAGTTATTCAAAACTTGTAATTAGTGATGATCCTGTTTTAGATGATAAAAGATATAGATTATTTTAGGAGGAATATAATGGCAAATAAAAGAAATGATTATTTAAGTTGGGATGAATATTTTATCGCTTTAGCTAAACTTTCAGCAATGAGAAGTAAAGATCCAAGTACAAGGGTGGGTGCTTGCATTGTTGGCGAAGATAAGCGAATTTTATCAATCGGTTATAATGGTGCTCCAAATGGTTTTTCAGATGATGATTTTTCATGGAATAGAGAAGGAGACTTTTTAAACACCAAATATGCATATGTTTGTCATGCCGAGTTAAATGCTATTTTAAATTATCATGGTTCCAGGAAAGACTTAGAGAAGGCTACTATATATGTTGATTTATTTCCTTGCAATGAATGCGCTAAAGCTATTATACAATCAGGAATAAAAGAAGTTGTCTATACTTCTGATAAATATGCTCATACAGATGCTACCATAGCTTCTAAAAAAATGTTTGATATTTGCGGTGTGTCTTATCGAAATTTAAATATGAATAATAAAAAAATTATGATTGATTTTAACTAGGATTTTATGACAAGAATTCAAGAAATAGAAAAAAGCATAATAAAAAAATATCGTAAAGAGATATGGACTAAATTTATAAAAGCTGTAAAAGAATATTATCTTATTAAAGAAAATGATAAAATAGCTGTTTGCATAAGTGGTGGGAAAGATTCGTTTTTATTAGCCAAATGTATGCAGGAATTACAAAAATATAGCGATGTTAAATTTGAATTAGAATTTATTACTATGAACCCTGGTTATCATACAGATGATTTAAATATATTAAAAGCAAATGCTGATTTACTAAATATTCCCCTTCATATCTTTAATACAAACATTTTTGAAGTAATTAGCAAGCATGCAGCTAAAGAGCCTTGCTATATGTGCGCTAAAATGAGACGAGGCAGTTTATATGCTAAAGCTAAAGAGTTTGGATGTAATAAGATTGCTTTAGGTCACCATTATGATGATGTTATTGAAACAACTTTATTAAATATTTTATATAATGGTAGTTTTCAAACTATGCTTCCTAAAGTAAAAGCCCTCAATTTTGATGTCATGCAATTAATTAGACCTTTATATTTAGTAGAAGAAAAAAGCATTAAAAATTGGGTTAAATATAATGAACTTAATTTTATGGCTTGTGGATGCATGATAACAGTTAATCCCTCAGCTTCTAAAAGAAATGAAGTTAAGAAATTAATAGCTGATTTAGAAAAAACTAATCCTTTTGTTAAAAATAATCTTTTTTCATCTACTTCTAATGTTTATATGAATGCTATATTAGGTTATAAAAATGGAAAAGAAAAAATAGATTTGTTAAAACAAGATAGGTAGGTAATATATGATTTAGATGATAGTTCTGGCTTAACCAAAAAATGGACTGATTTAAAAAACGTTAAAATTTATCATAATTTTTTTAAAGAACATGAAAAAGAATTTGAATAAATTAGTGAAAATATGATATAATATTATTACCTAGAAGATATGGATAACGCTTGTTAGAAAAACCTACTAATTAGTAACGATTGGGAATCTAATATATAAATGGTGTTGAAAGCTTACTTTTAAGTAAGAATCCTAAAATTTATATTGTGATACCCACCTGGGAGATCAGGTTTTATCGTTAGAGCGCCCTTCTTCTGGGTTTTTTTGTGGTCTTATTTAACAAATAATACATATTATATATAGACAGATAATGTCAACTTGACATTTTCTTAAAATATGGTATAATTTTTCATGTAAATGGCACATTATTCTAGTCATTTTGTTTTTTACGAAGGTGGGGCTAAAAATCCACTAAAGGGCATACCTGTGAAACTTCTTGTGCTTGCTTCTTACGCCCAGTTTGGGGTGAGTGCTGGAAGAAAGGTTATTGGGCGACCGTAATGGCATACGGCAACCGTTCCACTAATCGCGGAGACCTATTCTTGTAATTTTAATACAACAATGTTTATTACGAAATAGGATTAAACCTACTATGTGGTTAGCGCTATGAGTAGTGTAGCTTGTCTTGCGTGAGTGCTTGGGGATAATTGATCTAACTATATATTTTAGGCCAAAATATATATGCTATTGCAATTTGAAACAGTATTTGCAAAAAAGAATTAGTTTAAAACAAAAGGGTGGGGAAATCTCCTAGGGTGGATTGTATTTATAGGATTGCAGTGCGTACTAAGTGGTAATCAAGTCATATAGTCTGGAAACAGTATATTAACTCTTTTTAAGGGGAACCGCTTTATGGTAACGTAAAGTAAGAGTTAGGGAAATCCTACTTGACCTAAGACGCAAAGTTTACTATAATTACAGCCATTTTTTAATGTAAAAAAGGTGGAAAATGAATAAAGAAGTAAAGACTAATAAAAAAATAGAACAATTTAAAAAAGAAAACAAAAAACGAGAGATTAAAAATAAGAAAAAAGCTAATTATCATTGGATAATAAAAATAACCATTATTTCCTTTTTGTTATCTTTTGCTTTAAGTACTCTATCTGAAACAATAATACCTAGTGTTAATACACTAATTGGAATAATATTAGTTATTATTTTTGTTGGTCTAGGGGTTCTTTTTGATATGATAGGGATTGCGGTCACGACAGCTGATGTAAAAGTCTTTCATTCAATGAGCTCACAAAAGATAAAAAGTGCACGAACAGCTGTAAAATTACAACAAAATGCTAACAAAGTATCATCCTTTTGTAATGATGTAGTTGGTGATATTTGTGGTATTATTTCTGGATCAGCTGGCGTTATTATAGCAAGTGATATTTCAAGAAAATTAAATAGTGATTTATTAATAACAACGCTTATAATTACCGCTATTATAGCTTCTTTAACAATTGGAAGTAAAGCTATAGGTAAAAGTATAGCTCTTAACAAAAGTAATACTATTTTATATGAGTTTTCTAAAATATTATCATATTTTTATAATCCAAAAAAATAAATAGATATATATAGTAACTATAAAAAAGACAAATATATATATTTTTATAATGAAATTTGGTATAATATATAGAGGTGATAAGATGTTAAAAAATAAATTAAATATCAATAATTCAAGCGAACTTGCTAATATGGAAGAAAAAATAACAAAAAAAAGGCAATAAAATTGTTTGATAGCAAAATACTTGAAACATTAGAGGCTGGAACTTTTGAAATACTAAAATATATTCATAAATTTTTGTTTGATGAAATATATGATGTTGCTGGTAAAATAAGAGATGAAAATATTGCAAAAGGTAATTTTAGATTTACTCCAGTGATGTATTTAAACCTAGCTTTAAAAAACATCGATAAAATGCCCCAAAATACACTAGATGAAATAGTTGAAAAGTATGTTGAAATGAATATTGCGCATCCTTTTAGAGAGGGAAATGGCAGAAGTACAAGAATATGGCTAGATCTAATTTTAAAAAAAGAATTGAAAAAAGTGGTAAAGTGGGATAAAATTGACAAAGAAGATTACTTACTTGCTATGGAACGTAGTCCAATAAGAGACATTGAAATAAAAGAACTTATCAAATCAGCTCTTACGGATGAAATAGATGATCGTGGCATTTATATGAAGGGTATCGATCACAGTTATTACTATGAAGGATATAGTTCATATTTAACAGAAAATTTAGTATAACATTATAGCATTTTTATAAAACTATTGCATCATTATTCATTTTGTATTATAATCAAATAAGTGTAATGTCAAAGAAAGGAAGAGGAATAAAATGGAATTAAAAGGAACAAAAACTGAAAATAATTTAAGAACAGCCTTTGCTGGAGAAAGTCAAGCTCATACTAAATACCTATATTATGCATCAAAAGCTAAAAAAGATGGTTTTGAACAAATATCAGCTTTCTTTAATGAAACAGCAGCTAATGAAAAGGAACATGCTAAAATATGGTTTAAACTATTAAATAATGGCATGCCAGCAACAACAGAAAACTTAAAAGATTGTATTAGTGGCGAAAACTATGAATGGACTGATATGTATGATGGTTTTGCTAAAACAGCTAGAGAAGAAGGTTTAGATCATATAGCTTATCTTTTTGAAGAAGTTGCAAAAATTGAAAAAGAACATGAAATAAGATACACTAAATTATTAGAAAATATTGAAAAAGACGAAGTATTCAAAAAATCAGGTAAAAAAGTTTGGATTTGCCGTAATTGTGGTCATATTCATTATGGAGAAGAAGCACCAGAAGTATGCCCAGTATGTGAACATCCAAGAGCTTTCTTTGAAGAAAGAGCAATTAATTATTAAAAAACATCAATTGATGTTTTTTTTGTTGTTAGCAAATGATATAATTAAAGTAGGAGTTGATAAAAATGGATAAAATTTTACAAGATGCATTAGAATTGGAAACAAAGAGGCAAAGGAATAATATTGAACTAATTGCTTCAGAAAATTATGTTTCTAAAGATGTTTTAGCTTTACAAGGCAGTATTTTAACTAATAAATATGCGGAAGGTTACCCTGGTAAAAGATATTATGGTGGTTGTGAGTACGTAGATATTTTTGAAAACACGGCTATTGAATATTTAAAAACTTTATTTGGGTGTAAATACGCTAACGTGCAACCTCATTCAGGAAGCAGTGCAAATATGGCGGTATATAAGGCGTTACTTAATATCGGAGATAAAGTTATGGGGATGAATTTAAGTCATGGTGGTCATTTAACTCACGGTCATCCAATTAATTTTAGTGGACTTGAATATGAAATTGTTGAATACAGTGTTGATGAAGAAACAGAAACAATCAATTACGAAGAATTAAGAAAACTTGCTCTAAAAGAAAAACCTAAAATGATTATTGCTGGAGCTAGTGCTTATTCTAGAGTTATTGATTTTAAGAAGTTTAAAGAAATTGCGGATGAAGCCGGAGCTTATTTGATGGTTGATATGGCGCATATTGCTGGTTTAGTAGCAACTAATCTGCACCCATCACCAATACCTTATGCTGATGTGGTAACTAGTACTACTCATAAAACCTTAAGAGGTCCTCGCGGAGGTATTATTTTAACCAACAATGAAGAAATTGCTAAAAAAATAAATAAAATAATCTTTCCTGGTATTCAAGGTGGACCATTAATGCATGTTATTGGAGCGAAAGCACAATGTTTTTATGAGGCAATGCAACCTGAATTTAAAACATATCAAAAACAAGTATTAAAGAATATTCAAGTTTTATCAAATACTTTAAAAGAAAATGGTTTTAGAATAGTTTCTAACGGAACAGATAATCACTTAATTTTAGTTGACGTTTCATTTTTAAATATAGCAGGTAAAGATGCTGAAACATTACTAGATGAAATTAATATAACCGTTAATAAAAATACCATTCCTTTTGATAAAGAATCGCCATTTAAAACAAGTGGTATTAGATTAGGTAGTCCAGCTATGACAACAAGAGGATTAAAAGAAGAAGAATTTAGAGAAATTGGTTTAATTATAACAGCAGCTTTGAAAAAAAACAGTAATAATGAAGAATTAAAAAACAGAGTTCAAAAAATAACTGAAAGATATCCAATTTAAGGAGGGGTTTAATGTTATTAGATGGCAAAAAATATAGTCAAGAAATAAAAGAAAATTTAACTAAAAAAGTAAAAAGCAGTGTTATTAAGCCTTATTTAGTTGTTATTCAAATTGGTGATGATGAGGCAAGTAATACTTATATAAGAGCTAAGGAAAAAGCTTGCAAAGAAGTGGGAATTTGCTTTAAACATATTAAATTTAGTGAAGATAATAAAGAACAAGAGATTGTTAACAAAATCATCGAACTAAATAATGATAGTTTTGTTAATGGAATACTTTTACAATTGCCTATCCCTCAAGTCTTTAATCAAAATAAATTAATAAATTTAATTAGTAAAGATAAAGACGTCGATGGATTAACCGATATTAATGTTGGCAAACTCTTTAAAGGCGATAATAAATTACTTCCATGTACACCTTTAGGTATAATGAAGTTATTAGAAAAGTATGAAATCCCTATTTTAGGTAAACATGCTGTTGTTGTAGGTAGATCAAGTCTAGTCGGCAAACCACTTGCTATGTTACTATTACAAGCTGGAGCGACAGTGACAATTTGTCATTCCAAAACGAATAATTTAAAAGATTATACTAAAACTGCGGACATATTAATTAGTGCTGTAGGTAAAAAAAATTTAATAACTGCAGATATGATAAAAGAGGGTAGTACTATTATTGATGTGGGAACAAATAGGTTTAATGGTAAATTATATGGTGATGTAGACTTTGATAGTATTAAAGATAAAGTAAGTTATATAACACCAGTTCCAGGTGGTGTTGGGCCAATGACAGTTGCAATGCTATTAAATAATGTTATTGATAATTATGAAAAATCAAACAATTAATGTTTGATTTTTTTATCTCATAGAACAATGATAATAATATTTAGTAGATTGAGTTAAATTAGCCATTTTTCTAGTTTTTTCTTTCTGTTGATTTTTTATAGTAAAGGTTTCAGAAAATGCTGAAGATATTTTATCACTTACTATAAGATGGTCGACTGTAATTTCCTCCATTATACCAGTATTTTCATTTAAAACAATATGTAGTTTAATAGCTGAAGCTGAAGGCTTAATATTATTATTAGCTGTTGTCATATAACTAAGTGTTGGAAGATAAATACCTAATCTTGAATCAGATGGCATTAACTTGAAATGATGACTGTGACCAAATAAATGTAATCCATTGATAGAAGGGATAATTATGTTTTCTTTACCTGTAATTTTATGAGATAAACAAATATTATCATTTTTAATTTTTAAAAGTCCCATGCCATATCCTAGAGAAATGATGTCTGGTCTGTTTTGTTTAATAATTCGTTCTAAATAATTAGAGGTTTCTTCACCTATAAAATAGTCATGATTACCATAACAAATAAAATTAATAATACTGCTATCATAGGGGTATTTTTCTATGGCATATGCAATTTGGTCATCAATTGGTATATTAGTATATATTCCATCAATTAAATCGCCGCCATTTAAAATAATATGAATATTATTGTTAACACAATACTCATACAAACGATTTAATGCCTCACTATCTTCTTTAATATTACCATAATGTTGATCTGATATAGCTATTATTGTTATATCTGTTTTATTTTCTAATAAGAGTTCAATGTTTTTGTTGCTCTTTCTTTGTAATTCTTGATATCTGATATCAGCATTATAATAGTAATTAGTTTGTAATATTATGCCATATCTTTTTAATAGATTTAAAAGATTATTGATTTTTGCTGGTGAAAGTCTCATTTCTTTTGATATTTCTCTAAGCGATTTGTTATTTCTAACTAGATCTAATAATTTACGTAATTTATAGTCCATACTGCTAACTCCTTATAAATTACATATATTTTAACAAACAAAGTTATTTTAATCAATAAAATTAGGTTAATTTTTTAATTTAATTCATATATTTTTTTAAATAATTAAATATTATGTTTAAGATATTCATCAAATAATTAAAATTGTTAAAAAATACTTGCATTTTATTAGTATTTTTGTTATTATTATATTGCTTACTTATATGGCGATGTAGCTCAGCTGGCTAGAGCGTCCGGTTCATACCCGGAAGGTCGGGGGTTCGATCCCCTCCGTCGCTACCAAAATTATGAATACAAATCACTATTAATTTAGTGATTTTTTTGTTATGTTGAAAAAGAGTAATTAATTTACAAGTGTAACAAAAAAGATTTATAATAAAAGGAAACTTTGAATTAAAAAATATTGACATTTTACAAAAAACGATTTATTATAACACTTACAGAGACAGTATTATCTTTTAAGCTAATTGGAAGAGGTTGTTATTATGAATTTACAAGAAATATTATTTGATGTAATATGTTCAGACAATCATGTTGATTCTAGTCAATTAGTTAAGCAACAGAAATTTGAAAGAATATTTTCACATAAAGTTAGTGATAAAGTATATGAATACTTAAAGAATCACTTAATAATTTAGAAATTGAAATATTAGGAGATTATAAAGGTAATATAATGAATTTAATGAAGAAAGGTGTTCTTGAAGGCTGGTGTTGGCAAATAACTGAAACAGCTATTTTATTTTTAGATGATGAATCATATATTGAAAGAGGAAACTTAATATTTTCTAAATATAATTTATATTATCACTCATGGATAATTTTTAATTATCAAAGTCAGGATTATGTATTTGATCCTTGCTTACAAATTTTGTGTAAAAAAGAAATTTATCAAGAATGTTTTGAACCTGAATTAAAAGGTACAGTAACTGCTAAACAAGTTAGAAAATACTTTATAGACTATGTTTTCAATTCATTTAAAAAAGAAAACTATTCAAAAATCGAGAACATTATGAAAACTTTTTTTGGAGAAAACGGAAGTGGAGAACAAACTAAAAAAATAGTAGTTCCTGGTGAAGATAATCCAAATGCACCTATATATAGAAACAGTGTAGGTTATGAAGCAACAATTAATGATGGAAACGTTAAGAGGCTTATAGCGCATTATTATATAAATGCATAATATTTATAGTTAAAACTTTTGAAAATTACATATACTTTAAGATAAAAATAATTTCATCAAATTTATTCTATAGCCAGCATATAATTATTCAGGTGATATACTTGAATAATTTTTTAGATAAAATAAAAGGACCAATTATCAACTGTAATAATTCCTCATATAACAAGCTAAGAAAAATATGGAATAATGCAATTGATAAATATCCTTTTTTAATAATTTATCCAATTGACGAAAATGACGTAATAAATACAATTAACTATGTTATAAAAAATAACATGGTTTTTAGAATTAGGAACGGTGGATATTGTTATGCTGGATTCTCGGTACTTAATAATGGTATTGTTATTGATCTTAGTTATTTAAATAAAGTTATTATAGATGAAATGAATAATATTGTTCATGTTTATGGTGGAAGTAAAAACGAAGATCTTGCAAAAGAACTAGCTAGAAACAATTATCAATTTATCGGTGGAGAATGTGCTAAAGTTGGTGTTAGTGGTTATATTTTAGGTGGTGGATGGAATTATTATGCTAGAAGTAATGGCCTTGGCTGTGACAGTTTAAAAGAAATTGAAATGATTAATTATCAAGGTAAAAAAATACTTGCAAATGCCGTTATTAATAAAGATTTATTTTGGGCGGTTAAAGGGGCTGGGCAAAATAATTTTGGAGTGATTACTAAAATGTCTTTTAATTTACCTTCTAAAGTAAAAGAAGTAACATTACTAGAAATAACTAGCGATAATTTAAATATTGATGAGCAATATAAATTATTTAAATTGTGGCAAGATATTGTTTTAGAATTCCCAAATTATATTACAACAAAAATAGAATTTCGTAATAGTGATGATGAAGTTAAAGTTTATTTTCAAGCTGTTATTAATAGCAAAGATAATACGGAAACATTATTTCATTCTTTCCAACAAATTAAAGCATTAAAATTAAACTATATTGTAGATAGTTCTTACAATATTACTAATAGACTATTTTCAAAAGCACCTTTATCAGAGACAATGCAAGATATAGGATTGTATGTTACTAAAAACTATAATGAAAATGAAATTATGACTATTTTAAATCTTGTTAACAATAAAAAATTAAAAAACACTATATCATCATTAACTTTATATGCCATGGGTGGGGCAATAAGAAATTATAATACTTCGTTTTATGATAGAAATGCTAAATATATTTTATCGTTTAAAATGGTTTATAACGACAATAAAGAGAAAGTTAATACATATATGCATAATTGTTATCAAATATTAAAACCATTGACAACAGGAGCTTATATTAATAATCCTTACTTATTATTAGATGATTATGAAAAAGCTTACTTTGGTCAAAATATTGTATTATTAAGAAAAATCAAACAAAAATATGATCCTTATAATTATTTTAGATATGAACAAAGTCTAAAATTAAATTAAATAATTAATTTTCTTGCTGTTAGCTTCATATAATATTGTAAATAAGGATGTGACATATGAAAATAGAAATACTTAATGAAACATATTTAATTGAAAGTATTATTACCATAGCAGCACTCTTTTTATGCTCTTTTTTAGGACTTTTTATTGGTAAAGAGTGGTATAAGTCATTAAAAAAGATGTTTAAAAGAAAATAGTATTTACTATAAGTGCATTATATGATATAGTTAATGTGGTAGAAATTGGAGAGTAAAAATGAAAAAAGTTATAGGCAGTATTATCATTATTTTTGGATTGCTTATTTTACTATCTAACTATAATCTGATCAATATTGATAATCTATGGGATTATATTTGGACGGTATTTTTAATAATGATTGGTAGCGCAGGTTTGTCTAGTAAAAAACAGTTTGATTTCTTTTATGGTTCTTTAATTATTATAGGCAGTTTTTATTTATTAGAATCTTTAAATATTATTAGTAATGAATTTGTTAATCTTACTTTATGGCCAATATTAATTATTGGTTTAGGGGTAACATTCTTTTTTAGAATTGATCAAAAACATATTTCTAATAGTAAACATTTTGTAGCAATTCTTTCTGGAGTTGAAGAAAAAATTAATGATGAATATCTAGGTAGTGAGATAAGTGCTATATTTGGTGGCGTTGAACTTGACTTAACTAAAGCTAAGTTTAAAACAAAAAAAACTTACATTAATGCACAAGCTATTTGTGGAGGTATTGATGTTAGAGTTCCAGAAAATGTTAAAGTTGTTACTAATGGTTTTCCTATTTTAGGCGGTATTGATAATAAAAGTATTTCTAATAACAAAGCTGATTATGAATTAATAATTAATTACAATATTATCTGTGGTGGTATTGAAATAAAAAATTAAATGAGATATAATTAATATATCTTTTTTTTATGAAATGTGAGTGTGATTATGAATTATCAATTACAAATGGACCAAATTATTAGTGAAATAATTAAAGAAAATAGAGCACCTAAATTATTACTACATAGTTGCTGTGCTCCATGTAGTAGTTATGTTTTAGAATATTTATCTAATTATTTTGAAATTACCGTCTTTTATTATAATCCTAACATTACTGATGAAAAAGAATATAATAGGAGAGTAATTGAACAGAAGAAATTTATTGACCTTTTACAACCATATCATAAAATTAGTTATATCGAAGGTGATTATGAACCAAGTCTTTTTCTGTCAGCAACCAATAATTTTAAAAATGAAAAAGAAGGGGGAGCAAGATGTGAGATTTGTTATGGCACGCGCCTAGAAAATACCGCTAAAAAAGCCGCACAATTAGGCTATGACTATTTTACAACTACATTATCCATTAGTCCTTACAAAAATGCTTTACTTCTTAATCAAATTGGTGAAAAATTAGAACAAAAATATCAAGTTAAGTACTTGTATGCTGATTTTAAGAAAAAAAATGGTTATAAAAGATCAATTATATTATCTAAAAAGTATAATCTTTATCGTCAAGATTATTGTGGTTGCTCATACTCCAAAAAAGAGATGCTAGAAAGACGAAATATCAAGGAGGAAAAATGTTAAAATTAATTAAATATTTAAAAGCTTCAACTTTTTCGGTCATTTTTATTGTTGTTTTGCTTTTTATGCAAGCCAGCGCCGATTTAACTTTGCCCGAATATACATCTAATATCGTTAATATTGGTATCAGTCAAAGTGGAATAACTTCAGTAGTACCTGAGGTTATGACAACAGATACTTACGATAAAATAGTGCTTCTTCTAACTACGGAAGAAGAAAAAGTCGTAGCTAATGCTTATGATCTAATAAGTTATGATGAATTATCATCAACTAAGAAGGAAGAATATCTAAAATCATATCCACTTCTTAGTGATGAAGATTTATATATTTTAAAAGACGAAGAAGGACTAGATGAAATTATTCCGAAGACTTTAGTTGTTATTGAAGGCTTGAAGAGTGGTAGTGAACAAGGAGAAGCTATTAAAAATAATATTATTGCTTCTTTACCTGATAATATTAAAGCTAGTGACAGTTTTCAATCAATAATAAATAGTGAAAACTTTAGTTTGTTTGATATTTTAAAACTACTAAATAATGAACAAAAAACCACTATTATTGAGGCAATAAATAGTAGTTTATCATCATTACCAGATAGCATTATTGATCAAGGCGCTATTAGTGTTATTAAATCAGAATATGAAACAATTGGTATAGATGTTGATGGTATTCAAACTAATTATATATTAAAAACAGGCGCTATTATGATAGGTATAGCTCTATTTAGTATGGCTCTTTCTATTACCGTTGGTTTAATCGGTGCTAAAGTATCATCTAAAGTTGCTAAAACATTACGTAATCAAATTTTTACTAAAGTAATGTCATTTTCTAATGCTGAATTTGAAAAATATGGAGCAGCTTCTTTGATAACTAGAAGTACCAATGATATTTAATAAGTCAGAAATATGACTGTTATGATGCTTAGAATTGTTATATATGCCCCAATTTTAGGAATTGGCGGGGTAATTAAGATTTTAAATACTAATACTTCAATGTCGTGGATTTTAGCCTTAGCTATTTTTATCATTATGGTTATAATGACAGGTTTATTCTTATTTGTAATTCCTAAATTTAAAATAATTCAAAAACTAATTGATAAATTAAATTTAGTGAGTCGCGAATTTTTAACAGGGGTTTCTGTTATAAGAGCCTTTAATACTCAAAAACATGAGGAAAGTAAGTTTGATCAAGCTAACAAAAACTTAACTAAGATTAGTTTGTTTGTCAATCGTGTCACGTCAACAATGATGCCACTTATGAATTTTGTTATGAATTTAGTCATTATTATTATTGTATGGGCTGGTGCACATAGTATCAATGACGGTAACATGCAAGTCGGTGATATGATGGCGTTCATTCAATATACTATTCAAGTTATTATGGCCTTTTTAATGATAACAATTGCTTCAGTAATGATACCAAGAGCAAGTGTATCTGTTGAGCGTATTAATAATGTTTTATCTAAAAAAAGCTCTATTGACGACCCTAAGAATCCTAAAGACATATCAGTTATTAAATCAAGTAATATAACTTTTGATCAAGTATCATTTAGATATCATGATGCTGATGACGATGTTATCCATGATATTAATTTTACAGCTAAAGCCGGTGAAATTACTGCTTTTATTGGTAGTACTGGTAGTGGCAAATCAACTATTATTAATTTGATTCCAAGATTTTTTGACGTAACTAAGGGTCGCATTTTAATTGATAATGTTAATATCAAAGATATATCACTTCATGATTTACGTAGTAAAATTGGTTATGTTCCCCAAAAAGGAATCTTATTTTCAGGTGATATTGAATCAAATATAAAATATAGTAATGAACAATTACCTGACAAACTTATGATAGAAGCAGCTGATATTGCGCAGGCAAGTGAGTTTATCAATGCTAAAGAAGAAAAATATGCATCACCAATTAGTCAAGGTGGTACTAATGTTAGTGGTGGTCAAAAGCAAAGACTATCTATTGCTAGAGCTATTGCAGCTAATCCTGATATTTACATTTTTGATGATAGCTTTTCAGCGTTAGATTATAAAACTGATCTTAAATTACGTAGCGAACTAGCAAAAATAACAAAAGAAAAAACCGTTTTAATTGTTGCTCAACGTATTAATACTATTATGCATGCTGATCAAATTATCGTTTTAGATAATGGTAAAATGGTTGGTAAAGGTACTCATGAACAATTGCTTAAAAACTGTGAAGTTTATAAAGAAATTGCTCTATCTCAGCTAAGTGAGGAGGAACTATCATGACCGATGAAAATAAAAAAACACCTAATAAACCTGGTGGTGGCCCTAAAATAGCTATGACTGAGAAGGCAAAAGACTTCAAAGGTAGTATTAAAAATTTGTTTAAATATATGTCAGCTTATAGAACATCTTTAATTTTAGTTATTGTTTTTGCTATTTGCTCAGCAATTTTCTCTATTGTTGGTCCAAAAATATTAGGTAATGCTACCACAGAAATATTTAATGGTTTAGTTAGTAAAATAAATGGTACTGGTAGTGGCATTGATTTTACTAATTTAGGATCAATATTAATTACTTTAGTAGGTTTGTATGTTATAAGTATGATTTTCTCGTTTATGCAAAGTTTTATTATGAGTGGTATTTCACAAAAACTTTCATATCGTTTAAGAAAAGATATTTCATTAAAAATTAACAAATTACCAATGAAATATTTTGAAACTCGTACAACTGGTGAAATATTATCAAGAATTACTAATGATGTTGATAATGTAAGTCAAAATCTTAATCAAAGTATGACGCAAGTTATTACATCTATTACAACAGTTATTGGTGTTTTAGTAATGATGTTAACAATAAGTATTCCCTTAACATTAGCTTCTATGCTTATTTTACCTTTATCACTGTTTGGAATTACTTTTATTGTTGGTAAGAGTCAAAAACATTTTAAAAATCAACAGGCTTATCTAGGAAACATTAATGGTAACATTGAAGAATCATATAGTGGTCATAGCATTGTTAGAGTATTTAATAAAGAAAAAGAAACAATTGATGATTTTAACAAGATAAATGACAAATTATATGATTCTTCATGGAAAAGTCAGTTTTTATCAGGTATGATGATGCCTATAATGACTTTCATTGGTAATCTAGGTTATGTTGTTATCTCTATATATGGTGGCTATTTAGTTATTATAAATAAAATAGAAATAGGTTCAATATTATCTTTTACACAATATATTAGGACTTTCACTTATCCAATTGCGCAAGCTGCGCAGGTTGCTAATTTGATGCAATCAATTGCTGCTTCTTTTGAAAGAGTTGAAGAGTTTCTTAATGAAGAAGAAGAAATTGATAATGTTTCTAATAAAAAGTTAAATAGTATTGAAAAAAATATAACATTTAACCATGTTAAATTTGGATATAATACTGATAAAATTATTATCAAAGATTTTAATATTGAAATTAAAAAAGGACAAAAAATTGCTATTGTAGGTCCAACAGGTGCTGGCAAAACAACTATTGTTAAACTTTTAATGCGTTTTTATGATGTAACTGAAGGGTCTATATTAATTGATAATGTTAATGTTAAAGATATTAGCCGTAATAATTTACGTAATTTATTTGGTATGGTTTTGCAAGATACTTGGTTATTTAATGGAACTATTTGTAATAATATTAAATACAGTAAATTAGATGCTAGTGATGAAGAAGTTATTAGTGCTGCTAAAGCTGCTAGAGTTGATCATTTTGTTAAAACATTGCCAGATGGTTATAACATGATTATTAATGAAGAAACTAATAATATTTCGCAAGGTCAAAAACAATTAATGACTATCGCAAGGGTTATTTTAAAAGATCCTGAAATACTAATTTTAGATGAAGCAACTAGTAGTGTTGATACTAGAACGGAAGTTTTAATTCAAGAAGCAATGGATAATTTGATGGAAGGTCGTACAAGTTTTATTATTGCTCATCGTTTATCAACTATTAAAAATGCTGATATTATTTTAGTAATGGATCAAGGTGACATTGTTGAAATAGGTAATCATGAAGAATTACTTGAAAAAAATGGTTTTTATTCTAAACTATACAATTCACAATTTGAAGAAGTAAGCGAGTAGCTTGCTTTTTTACTTTATGATATTTAATGTAATTTAATAGCTAACTATTTCTATTACAGATTTAATTATTCCCATGTAGTTTATTTCAATATTAATAATTCTTGTTTTAATTGTTTTGCCCATAATTTGAAAAGAATGAAAGATTACTATTAAAAAAATAATAATAGAGAAAATAATATAAAAATGCAACACATAATTTCTAGTACCTTAAATAAATTAAAACAAAATATGTAAATTAATAAAGAAAATAATTTTCTTTTTTTTATTATAATGTTATAATATATAAAGTGAAAAAATACATATTATTTTATAAAGGAGTGTTTTCATGTTAGGTATCGTAATATTAGCTATTATTCAGGGAATTGCTGAATTTTTACCAATTTCATCTAGTGCCCACTTAATTATTTTTAGAGATTTATTTGGTATCGGTAATAATATTTCATCCGATTTATCTTTTGCATTTGATATTGCATTACATTTTGGGACGCTTTTGGCTATTGTTGTCTACTTTTTCAAAGACTTTTGGAATATGTTTATCAAAGGAATTACTAGAGGTATCAATGATGATGAAGGCAAAATAATGTGGTATATTGTTATTGCTACTATTCCAGCTGCTATAGCAGGAGTTTTATTTGAAGATAGTATTGAAAGTGTTGTTCGTAGTAATTATGTTCTTATCGCTCTAGCACTTGCTATCATGGGCGTTATTATCTATTATTCTGATAAAGAAAATAAACAAACTAAAGATATAAAACAAATTAATATTAAAGATGCTTTAATAATTGGTGTATCACAAATTTTTGCGTTAATTCCAGGTTTTTCAAGAAGTGGAACGACAATCGCAATGGCTCGTAATTTAAAAATAAATAGAGAAGATAGTGCTAAATTTTCCTTTTATTTATCAGCTCCCATTGTTTTAGGTGCTGCAATTGTTACTCTATTTAAAGATGATACTATTACTGTTATTGGCAATAATTTATCAGTATTTATAGTTGGGATATTAATATCATTTATGGCGGGATTAATATGTATTGAGTTTTTACTTAAATATTTAAAAAAACATGATTTTGGACTATTCATGTGGTACCGTATTGCTCTAGCTTTATTCATAATTATCAAAATTTTTATGTAGAAATAATTGTCAAAGGAGATGTATGATGCAAAAGAGAATGCTTTATAGATTTATTGGTTTTATAGTATTAATATTAGTTTTATGGCTATTTAAGCAATATTTTACTAATGTTAATGAATTTACAAGTGATAGTGTGGCATTTAAAAATGAATATGAAAATTTAAATGGAGAAGAAAGCAGTAGTGGTTATACTTATATGGCACTTAGTTTACCTGATACTAAAAATGTTAAGTATGCTACGCAAGATGATGTTGTTAACATGCTTACTAATGGGACAGGCATTATATATTTTGGGTTTCCAGAATGTCCTTGGTGCCGTAATATTATTACACCATTATTAGAAGTAGTTAATGATAACGGACTATCATTACTTTATTATAATAACAAAGAAGACCGTGATATTAAAGAATTAGATGATAATGGTAATATTATTACTACAAAAGAAGGTAGTGATGATTACTATGAAATTGTTGATTTACTTTCTGATTATCTAGGAGAATATAAAGGATTAAGTGATGAAAGTATAAAAAGATTATATTATCCAACCGTTGTATTTGTTGATCATGGTGAGATTAAAGGGGTTCATATTGGAACTGTTGAATCACATACTGTTGGTACTAATGAGCTTACAATTCAGCAAAAAGATGAATTAAAAGACATCTATCAAAATTATATTGATATCACATTCAACGGCTATTGTGATGAATCTTGTTAAAAACCTGCAAAACAGTTCTAATATTGGAACTGTTTTTTTATCTCAAAATTGAAAAAGTGTGATGTGTATAATTATATCTGTAATGTTAAGAGTCAAATAATAATATTATTATATTAGGTGATATTAACATGTTAAAAATAATTTATAAATATCGGTTTCTTATTTTCTTATTTTTTATAGTTTTGATAGCTATTATCATGTTATTTACAGTTATGAAAAATAAAATTTCCAATAACGAAAACACTATTTATGATAATTACACCAATGAATATTTAGAAGATTATTTAAATGTAGCTAGTCAGTTATTTAATGAAAAAAGTTATGTGGAAATAAGTGATAAAGAAATTATTTCATTTCTTATCTATAAACTAATTTATGAAGAATCTGTTGATATGCAAAAAATTCAACAAATAGTTAAACAATATTTTAATATAGATAATTATAACCTTAAAGCACAAGCTTTTTTAACAACAATTAATGATGAAGTTAATATAACTAAAGTAGATGATATATATAGTTTTATTTTTACAAATAAATCATCACTGAAAAATAGTGTTACCTTTAATAGTAAGCAAATAACCAATGATTATTTAATAGTAACATACAATCATATTAAAAATTATAATAAAATAGGTCAATTACAGTTTTTTATGCAAAAGGTAGAAGATAATTTAATTATTAAAAAAATAGCTTATAATGATACAACTTCATATGATGATGTAACAGATCAATATTTAAGTGAAATGAATGACTACTTATCAGAAATTATCAATCATTTTTTTACAGAAAGTATTTACTATTTTAACAATGATATAATAAGAGAATTTATTGTGAAAACTTACCTTAATTATAATGGTAAAATTACTATAGAAGAACTTCAAGATACTGTTTATACGTTGTTTGGTATAAATAACTATGAACTTGAACTTGGGACTTTTGAAACAACAATGGGAAACACATATAACATTAGTAAAAATAATGGTTATTACACTTCAAGCCTAATTGAAGGAAGTAGTCATATGTATAAAAATGAAATAATAAAGATTTATAAAAAAGATAAATTAATGGTTGTAGAGGTAAAGTGTCAAAAGCCAAACAGTTTAGAAGATAATACTTATAAGACTATTGGTACATCTAATATCTACATATCAATTAATAATGATAATTATATTATCAATAAAATTGTCTATAACAAAAGCACATAAGTTATAGCTTTTTTATTGTTTTAAGAATCATTATATACTATAATAGATATATAAGTAGGTGAACTATGATTAAAATAATAAAAACTAATTTTCAATATCAAATTATAGATTATCTTAAAAAAGAAATTAAGAAAAATATATATTTTATAACAAGCGAAACTAATATAACTCATTATAAAAAACAGATAATTAAAGTTCATCTAAGTGGTGATATTAAAGTAATATCGTTAAAAACTTTGTTTAAGGATATTATTAAAAATAACAATATTCTTAATCGTGATAAACAAAAATTATATTTTTTATTAGCTATTGAAAAAGTGAATAATGATTTAGTTTATTTAAAAGATTATCATGCCTCTATTGTCGATAGTATAATTGACATATATAATAAAGAATCTGATTATAACTTACAAAAAATTAACTTAAGTCAAGCAATGAACGATATAAATTTGATAATTAAACAATATTTATCCCTTTTACCTAACGATGTTTTAGATAAACAAATGTTATATAATAAAGTCAGTAAGTATTTGGATAATAAGCAATTTATTGATAGTGATATTATTATTGATTATCTTCCTTTTATAAATTATCAAGAACGTGAATTATTAAGAAAAATAGGATTAAATAATAACTTAACGATTTTTACTTATCAAAATATAATATTACGCCAAAATGATTACCTTTTAGATCATTATAATTATTTTAAAACATTAGCTAAAGAAGAATGTGTTATTGATAATGATTTAGGGCTAGAAAAAACATCATATTTAGAAAATAAAGTCTCTTCTGAAGTGCCAAGTTATCTAGAAATATGTGAAAATAGAGACTTACATGAAGAAGTAATTACTGCTGCAGGACAGATATTAAAGTTAATTAGTGAAAAGAGCGCAACGTTAAATGATTTTACAATAGTATCAAACAATATTGATGATTACGTCATTTACTTAAATGCAATATTTAAACCGCTTAATCTTAACTATCAAAATTCTTGTATAAATGACTACAAATTTTTTGAATTCATTAATGATTTAATTTTATTGCCAAATAATTTATTTAACAAACAAATTATTAATATTTTAGGCTATCATTATATCAAAATTGATCCTAGTACTAGTGAAAAATATATAGATAATATATATCAAAATCATTTAGAAAATGAATTATATAATGATGACATCAAAGAAATAAATGTATTATTAGAAGAACTAAAAAATTGTCTTGTAAAAACTGACATCTCTTTAATTAAAGACTTATATTTATTAATTGATAACGTTATATATAAAAACATTATTGATATTGATATATATAACAAATGGATAGAGTTTGTTGATAATTACACCGATGTATATAGTAAAGAAGTAAATATTGATAGCTTTTTAGACACTTTTAGCTACTGGTACAGAAGTATTATGCTTGATAATGATTATACTAATGAAATTAAAGTTTCTTCGTTAAAACAAGCTTCTTATATAAAAACTAAGTATGTATTTATTATTGGTTTAAATGAAACAATTATTCCTAAAAAAATATCCAATAATTTATTAGGAAATAGTTCCCTTTATAAGAATTATCCTATCTTCTTACCAATCTACCAAGAAGAATACAATTTTACTCATGTTTTATTATCTCATCAAAAAGTATATTTGAGTTACACTCTAACAAGTAATAACAATAAAAAATTAAAAAGAAGTTCTTATCTTAAAAAAGTATTAACTATTTATCCTAATCTTCCTATATTAAAACAAGATATAAAAACAATCAGTTATGCAAATAAAGCTTTTTATAGTTGGTATCATATGTATTATGATCAAGAAGTAGTTAATAAATTAAATGATGTCTTCCTTAATTCTAATTTGAAAGAAGAATGGTCATCATTTTTAAAACCATTACCTCTTGAAAAATATTATCATAATCATCATACTTTATATTTAAGTCCTAGTAAAATAGACACTTATGTCAAATGTCCTTTTAAATATTACATCCAAAATATTATAAAAATTAAAGAAAATAAAAACTTTATTTTTGATAATGCTTTAGTCGGAACATATGTCCATTTTTTACTAGAAAAATTAATTAATAATATTAAACTAGATGAAAATGAAATGACAATTAACTGTAAAAATGATTTTGTTGATATGTATCTGTTTTTAAAGAAACCATTATATTTGTATTTGCTTGAAAAATTGAGAATAATGACCCTTTATATTTATCAAAACATTAAGAAAGAATTAAAGCAAAGTAATTATAAAACAGCATTTACTGAATTAAATTTGAGAGATGATTCTTCTTTGAAACTAACTTATAATATCAATAATGTTACCGTTAATATGACAGGAATCATTGATAGAATCGATGAAAGTGATAATTATTTAAGAATTATTGATTATAAAACTGGAAACAAAAAAATAGATTATAATAATTTTTTAAATGGTCTTGATATGCAACTTTTCATTTATATGAATGTTTTAGCGCACAATAATGATAAAAAGGTTGCTGGAATTTTCTATATGCCGGTCTTTATAAGTTTTGCAGAAGAACAAACTAGTTATAAATTAAAAGGTTTGTTTTTAAATAGTGAAGACAATATTAAAGATTTAGGAGATTTGCAAATAGATAATTATATTGAGGCATATAGTAGAGATAAATTAAATCATTGTGTTTTATATGATGAAATACAGTATCAAAATATGTTAGAAATCACTAATCAAAAGATTAATGAAATAGCTGGTGACATTATTAGTGGTAAAATTGACATTGCTCCTTTACAAGAGAGTAAAGTATGTGATTATTGCTCTTATAAAGCAATATGTGGAATTGAAATATCTAATGAAAAACGATATTTGACAAAATATAGTAAAGATGACATTAAAAAGCGACTAGGCGGTGATATAACAGATGAATTGGACTGATAATCAAAAAGAAGCAATTGAAAGTCGAAATCAAAAAATTGTAGTAAGTGCGGCAGCAGGTAGTGGCAAAACGGCTGTTTTATCTGAGCGCGTTATAGATTACCTTTTAAAAGGTGGTAACATCAAAAAACTACTCATTGTTACTTTTACTACAGCAGCCGCTAATGAAATGAAAGAACGAATAAAAGTCAAGATAAACAAGCTTTTAGATCAAAGTAGTAGTGAACATTTAAAAGAGCAATTATTAGACATTGAAGAAGCTAAAATTATGACAATGGATGCTTTTTATAATTTTATTGTTAAAAACAATTTTTATCTTTTAAATATTAAACCTGATTTTAAAATTATTAATGAGCATGAATATTATTTAATTAAAACTAATCTTGCTACACAAATTATTAATAGTAATTTAGAAAATAAAAATAATATTGAAGATCTATTAGATAATTTTTCAACGTTTAAATCAGCTGAAACAGTCGAACAATTAATTATTAACTTAAGTGATTTTGTAAGTAAAATGCCTTTTCCTATGCAGCAATTAGATAACATGATATCTTCTTATAAGACTGGTGATTTTAATAATAATATCTGGTCATCATTATTTTATGATGAAATGTTATTATTTTTTAGTGAACTACTTAAGTTGTATGAGGAATGTCATGAAGAAATATTACTTGATGATGTTTTGTCTATTAAAGTTGCTCCTTTACTAACTGAAGAAATAAATACTATTACTAAAATCAATGAGCTACTTTCTAAGCAAAATTATGTTGATATTAGAAACCTAATTAATCATTTAGAGTTTTCTAGATTTCCTAATATAAAGGGTTATGCAGACGAGTATATTATTATAAAAATTAAAAAAATTCGTGATTATTTTAAAAAGAATATTAAAAATATTAGTTTAACTTTAACTAAGTATAGTCAAGAAGATATCAATGATTCACTTCAAAAACAAGCTTATTTATTATCTATTTTGATAGATTTAACTAAAACATTCAAATTAGAATTAGAAAAAATAAGAAAACAAAAAAACTTTTTGGGTTTTGAAGATGTTCCTCATTTAGTAATTACTTTACTAGTAGAAAACTATGACTTTGATAAGCAAACTTTTAATAAAACATCTTATGCCAAAGAGTTGCAAGAACAATTTGATGAAATATTAATTGATGAATTTCAAGATACAAATTATTTACAGCATCTTATTTTTAAAGCTATTTCTAAAGATGAAAATAATCTTTTTATAGTTGGTGATATCAAACAAAGTATTTATGGATTTAGGAGCGCTAGAGCGGAAATATTTAGTCATGAAAAAGAGAATATTACATCTTCTAAAGTTATCAATTTGAGTCAGAATTTTCGTAGTCAAAAAGAAATAATTGATTTTTGTAATTATTTATTTTCTAAAACAATGTCAAAACAAATTGGAAGTATTAATTACGATAATAATGAAAAACTTAATTTAGGTATTACGCAGAAACGAAATCAAAATATAATTGAATTACATTTACTTACTAAAGATGAAGAAAGTGAAGATGAGTTTAAAAATGTTGAAAGAGAAGCATATTATACAGCAAACAAAATAAGACAACTATTTAATGAAAAGTTTCAAGTTTTTGATAATAAAACTAATAGTTACCGTTTACTTAAACAAAGCGATATTGCTATATTACTAAGAAGTGTTAACCCTGACGCTAATATTTTTAAAAACATTTTAGAGAAAAATCGTTTTGATGTATACACTGAAACAACCACAACTTATTTTGATAATTATGAAGTTAAATTAATTATTGCTATATTAAAAATAATAAATAATCCTTTAGATGAATTATCATTAGTAGCTATTTTAAGAAGTCCTATCTTTAATTTTACTGATGAAATGTTAGTCAGTTTAAGAGAAAAAAGTACAAGTAATTTATATTATAATTTATTAACAAACAAAGATTCAAAAACCGTTTATTTTCTGAAGGAATTTAAATCTTGGCAACAATATCATCAAAAACATAGTATTTATGAATTACTATCATATATATATCAAACTACTAATATTTTTAAACATTTTAATGATTTAGATAACGTAACTAACCGTCACAAAAATATTATTAAAATGCTTAATCATGCTTATAATTTTACGAAAGAACAGTCTCATCAACTATCAAAATTTATTAACTACATTGAAGAATTACAAGCTAGTAAATTAAGTTTAGAAGGTATTAATCCACCTAATGATAACGATAGTATTTTAATTACAACTATTCATAAATCCAAAGGATTAGAGTTTCCAATTGTTATTATGCCTCATCTAAACAAAAAATTTAATTTTACTGACATTAATGACAGTTTTATTTTAGATTTTGATTATTTATGTAGTTTTAAAATAAGAGATTTTAATAATTATACGGTTAAAAGTAATATTATTTTAGAACTTCTAAAAAAATATAAATTAAATCGTTTATTATCAGAAGAGTTACGTATTTTATATGTAGCATTAACTAGAGCAAAAGAAAAACTAATCATGATTTCTTTTGTTAATAATTTAGAGAGTAAATGTTTAAATATGGCTAGCTTAATAGGCAATGAAAGCACTATTAATAAATCATATCTCAAAACAGCTACAAGCTATATTGATTTTATACTGCCCGTTATTATGCAAAATCAAGTAGGAAAAAAATTGCGTGATGATTATAACATTGATCTTAAACAAAACAGTGATAATTTACCACTTATTCTTTGCATAACTAGTAATAGTGATTACTTAATTAATAATCATTTGTCATCAAATAAATCTAACCGAGATATTAAAAAGATTTTAATTAATTTACAAAATAAATATCAATTTAATTACACATTAACTAAAAATCAATATCATGTTACTGAGTTAGAACACGAAGAAAACTACCATAAGCCTAAATTTTTAAATAATAATCTAGGTATGACAGTAGGAACTGATTACCATAAAATAATGGAACATATACCATTTATTAAATATACTAATAGGGAAGAAGTAGTAAAAGAAATAGCTAATTTGCAAAATATAGCTGATATTAATCATTTAGATATTGATAAAATATATAGTTTTTTCAATTGTAATCTTTATAAAGAACTAATTAATGGTAAATTTTATAAAGAATACGCTATTTATTTTAGTATTAATAAAGATAATAATGATGATATCTTAATTGATGGAATAATAGATTTATTATGTATTTTGCCAAATAAAGCTATTATAATTGATTATAAAACTGATAATATTAATGAATCAGATATAATTAATAATTATAAAAAACAACTAGATTTATATGAAATAGGTATAAAACAAATATATAATATTTTTGTAGAAAAATATATATACTCATTTTATTTAAAAAAAATGATAAAAATATAGTATAATTTTATTAATGAGTGTCATATTAATAATGTCATTAGCAATAATGACGACTTAAAAACTCTATGTATATTACATAGAGTTTTTGGTGTTTTAAAACTTTTTTCACTCATTTTACACAAAATAAAGTATAATAGTAATTAGAAAAGAGGAATTTTGTGAAAATATTAATTGTTGATGATGAATTATTAATTAGAAATGTCATTAAAGAATATGCTAGTTTTGAAGGCTATGAAGTATTTGAAGCTGAAGATGGGTTCAAAGCTATTGAGATAGTTGAAAATAATGACATTGATTTAATTATTCTAGATATTATGATGCCTAAACTAGACGGTTTTGGTACATGCCGCGAAATCAAAAAAATCAAAAATATACCAAT
>JAQUUG010000066.1 GCA_028693965.1 Bacilli bacterium | reverse complement strand
AGCAGATGTGGGCAAATGTCGCACTTGTAACAACTGATAGTAGAAGTGGCTATCAAAGTGCAGCATCCGGTACAGAAGTCTTAGAAGAAGATATTTTAGCATATTTAGTCTGGATACCAAGATATGAATATGAAACAATAACATCAACAACAGCTACGGAAATCAAAGTAAATTTTATATCAGCAGCTACAACAATAGCTAGTGACAATTATATTATCAATCCTGCCTTTACTTTTGGAGAGGATGAATTATCAGGTATTTGGGTTGGTAAGTTTGAAACCAGTACTGAAACAACAAGTACTTGTTATACAATACCAAATACGACTAATTGCAATATAACAACTTTAAATCCAAGAATTAAACCAAATGTCGCAAGTTTAGGGTATATGAATGTAAGTAATATGTTTACAACAACTCAAAAACTAAAAAATAGTATTTATGGCTTAACTACTGGTGATGCCCACATGATGAAAAACACCGAATGGGGAGCTGTGGCTTATTTATCACAAAGTAAATACGGGAAATATGGTAATAGTATATATACAGGAGTCAATAAGGAAGTATATCAAAATAAGGCTAGTGGCTATATAACCGGAAAATCCAATGGAACGCCAAGTCAATCAACGACAAATACACAATGTTCATATAACGATATAACTGATCGTGGAAATGGAACAGGCGCTTGTGGAGCAGGTGCATCAACAACGGGAAATATTTATGGTATCTATGATATGGCAGGAGGAGCTTGGGAATATGTAATGGGAGTAATGTATAATAGTGATAATACGACTATAATGGTTGGTTCATCAGGATTTGATCAAACAACAATAGACAGTAGTGACTTCTCAAAATATGTAGATAAATATACCTACGGAACAACCTATAATGATAGTGCAGCTTACGCAAGATCATTAACAGGTGATGCAACCAAAGAAACTAAAGGATGGTATAGTGATTACGCTAACTTTGTGGAATCTACTGGCTCTTTCTTCGTTCGTGGTGCCAACTATTTAGGTAGTATTAGTGCAGGGATGTTTGGCTTCGGTAGATACACCGGTAACAGTAACTATTACTATAGTTCACGTGCTGTCTATGTTAATCCGTAAGGGTTAACATATCTTCCTTTCACCCTATTTTAGATAGCCTCATGTGTCAACCTAGAGGCTATCTAAAATCAAGAACGAATAAGTATGAAAAACAAGAAACAAAAGAACATAATAAAACCTGCTAGGTCTTTGGAATCAGCAGGCTTTTATATAAATATTAATAATAAAATTAAAAATATAAATAAAGACAAAATAATTAAGGAAATTAACCGATTAAATGGTATAATATTAAAGAGAGATGCAAAAAATAGGAGGAATAAGTGAACGAAATATATAGATTAGAAAAAGTCACCAAAAAATATAAAAATACATTTGGTGATAGTATTGCTTTAAATAACATTGACTTAATTTTATATGAAGGAGATATCATTGTTGTTTTGGGACCGTCAGGTAGTGGTAAATCCACTATGTTAAATGTCCTATCGGGTATAGATAGAGCAGATGGTAACATTAAGTTTTATGATACTTTTATAAACAAATTAAATGACGATGAATTAATAATATATCGCCGAAATAATTTGGGTTTTATTTTTCAAAGTTATAATTTAATAGCTAATTTAACAGTCAAGGAAAATATAGAACTAGGTTCTAATTTAACTAATAACCCTTTAAATATTAAAGAAATAATTACGGAAGTTGAATTAGAAGAACACTATAATAAATATCCATATCAATTATCAGGAGGACAAATGCAAAGAGTAGCTATAGCAAGAGCATTAGTTAAAAATCCTAAGGTTCTATTTTGTGATGAACCAACGGGGGCATTAGACGAAAAAACTGGTAAAAGAGTATTAGAATTATTACAAAAGATAAATAAAGAACATAAAACGACCATGATAATTGTTACCCATAATCCTAGTATAGCCTTGATGGGTAATGTTGTAATAAAAATGAATAGCGGTAATATTACTTCTATTGTACGTAACGAAGAAGTCAAAGATGCTAAAGATTTGAGGTGGGCATAATGAAATTATTATTTATTAACGCCTTAAAAGGAATCAGAAAAAAGAAAGTTCAGATGATAGCAATTATAACTTTAGTGTTACTATCATCAGCCATTTATACATCCATGAATACTTCTATAGACCGTTTAGAAAATGAATATTATGATTATTTAATAGAACAAAATGTTGAAGAGTTTAGTTTTACACCAGTTATAGATTACAGTACTGATATAACTGGTAGTGAAGTAGATGAACTATTAGAAACGGTTTTCGTAAATGCTAGTGAATCAGAAAAAGAAGTTGTTGAAATGTACAGAGACTGTTTGACAGGACAATGTGAACTAAATGACAATGTATCTTTGTTTTATAATAAAATAGAAACTATTTTTAAAAAATATCAAGCTGATTTAATAGTAATGCAAGATGAAATGGATAAACTTGCCGAACAATATGAATTTACTTACGAAATAGAGAGTGCTAAAGTATATAAAGAGGATAAATATATATATAAAGCAATTGTTTATGACACTTCTAAGAAGATAAATATACCATATTTGATTGAAGGTAATTATCCTACTAATGATAATGAAATTACGGTTTTAAAAGATTTTGCATTAAACAATGATTTAGAAATTGGTGATTATTTAACTATTAATAGTGTTGACTATAAAATAGTTGGATATATGTTTGCATCCGATAATATATATCCGTTAATTTCTATAAGTACACCATTTTTTGATAATAAATATAATAATATTATTTTCATGAATGAAGCAACTTATCAAGAATTTAGTGGAGTAAGTGAAAGTGTTTATAGTGTCAAACTTAATGAAACTAACTTTGATAACAGAGCTAATTTTAGTAGCTCTGGTACAGAAGAATCTACAGATAATCCAATCGGTACTTTTTTAGAAGAACAAACTGGTGTAGTTAGTTTTGGCATAGATAGTATACTTAGAATAATTAGAACTGATATGATTAAATCGGAATTTGATCCTAATCGTACTTTTACAGAGGCTTTCATGTATTTATTATTAGGAATTTCAGTTTTTGTTATAGGCGTTATTACCAAAAAAAGAATAGATGATGAGAGATTACAAATCGGTGTTTTAAAATCACTTGGTTATAATACTTTTTCCATCGCTACTAGTTATTTGGTTTATCCTATTATTGGATCTTTAATAGGCGGAATATTTGGTTATCTAATTGGTATATTATTAAATGCTCCAATAACAAAATTGTTTACCGGCTATTATAATTTACCAATTAATGGTTTAGAATTTGATAGTAAATATTTATTCAATTCGGTTTTAATACCAATGCTTTTATTATCAAGTTTATGTTATATTATTGCCTTATTTATGCTTCGCAAAAAACCATTAGATTTGCTTAAAGAAGGAAGTAATTTAAAAGTTAATATTTTTAGTAAAATGGTTACTTTTATAACTAAACCATTATCATTTAAAAAAAGATTCAAATATTCTTTAGCTTTCCGTTCGCTTGGAAAACTATTAATTGTATCATTAACGTCATTATGTGCGGGATTATTAATTGTTTTAACCCTTATTGGAATGAATTTATTTAGCAGTATGATAGATAAAACATTTGAAAATGTAAATTACGATTATGTGGTTAGCTACTATACATTGCAAGAAGGTTATGACGAAAATGCAGATTTGATTTTATCTAAAGAATCTTCAATTACTTCTATAGTGGATAGTGATGGTAATGAAAAAACTTTTGATGAAGAAAGTGCAGATATATCATTAATAGGACTAGATCAAGAATTAAAATATGTAGATTTAGTTGATAATGATAATAATACCTTAGTTTCGAGCTTACAAAATGGTATTATTATTAATTCTAATGTTAAAGAATTACTTGGTATTGACATAGGTGATACAATTACCCTTGCAGATAATAGTAACTTGAGCTATCAAGTAGTTGGCATTGTCGAAGAATACTTTACTAGTAATATTTATATTGACAGGGCTACTTTATGTGAAGATTTAGAAACAACGCTATCATATAACACTAAATATACTAGTGATACTAAATATCGTAGTAATAGTGAACTTAGTGAAGAAGAAATAAATAGTATTTCTAGTATTATTGATTTTGTTGATTTAAAACGTAATATTGAAAACCGTATTGAAATTTTTAATACTGTTATTTATGTAATTATTGGTTTTGCTTCGTTAATGGCACTTATTATTATAGCTGTTATAGCTAATATAATAGTAGAAGAAAACAAAAAAACTATTTCTTTAATGAAAGTTATGGGTTATAAAAATAAAGAAATAAGTAATATTGTTTTAAACATATATACCCCTTTTGTTGTTATTTTCTATTTACTATCTATTCCTATTATGATTGAAATTTTAAAAGCTATTATAAGTATGATTACTGATGACATTAATATGGCTATCCCAATTGCTATTTCACCATTTATGGCGGGAATGGGATTAGTTGGTATTATGGCAGCTTATTATGTAGCAATAGCTATATCAAGAAAAGCGTTAAATAAAGTGCCACTTGCAGTCGCACTTAAAAGAGAGTAGGTGCACTATGGAAAAGATGATTGAAATTAAAGACGTCAGTAAATTATATAAGGCTGGAAAAGAGATGACTAAAGCTTTAGATCATGTTTCATTAGATGTTAAAAAAGGTGAAATAATTGTTATTTTAGGACCATCCGGTAGTGGTAAAACAACTTTGCTAAATGTGACTTCTGGTCTTGATAATATTACTAGTGGCAAAATATTATATGAAGGAAATAACATAGCAAAATATAGTGACCATAAAAAAACTTCATTTCGTAAAAAAAATCTTGGGTTTATTTTCCAGACATACAATTTACTAGAACATTTAAATGTTTATGAAAATGTTTTAGTTGGTTCATCTTTAGGAAAAAACAATGATAATGTTACTGATATTATCAATACTGTAGGTTTGGAAAAACACAAGCATAAATACATGCATGAATTATCAGGAGGAGAACAACAAAGAGTTAGTATCGCAAGAGCGTTAGCTAAAAGACCAAAAGTAATGTTTTGTGATGAACCGACGGGTGCTTTAGATGAAAAAACCGGAAAGATTGTTTTAGAAACATTAATTAAAATTAATGAAGAATATCAAACAACGATGGTAATAGTTACTCATAATCCGGGGATTGCTTTAATTGGTGATCGCATTATTAAAATGAACAGTGGACAGATTATTGAAGAAATAGTTAATGAGAAAAGAACTAAACCACAAGATATTCCATGGGGCTAATGCAGGTTTAAATATTAATAAATAAGTAAAATATGATTAAAAGGACTATAAACTTTTGAAAAAACAAGAAAACTTTATAAAAAAAGTTTCTTTTTTTTAAATTATATGTTAGAATTATTAGTAGAACCATATGCTTAGATTGAGTGGAGGAATAAAAATGGGATTTAGTATAAAAAAATGGTTAAATAACGAAGAAGATGACGTTTTTAATAATAATTTAGGTGTAGAAGATGAATACTATAATTTAAAACCAGAAGAAGCTTTACAGGATGGCGGTGCTAAAATGATTCTTTTAGAACCACGTGCTTATTCTGAATCACAACAAATTGCTGACCATTTAAAAAATCGTAACACGGTTGTTGTTAACTTAAAAAGAGTAACATCAGACCAAGCTAAGAGAATTGTTGATTTTCTAAGTGGAACTATTTATGCTATTGGTGGGGAAATTCAAAAAGTTGGTGGAGGCATTTTTCTATGTACACCAAGAAACATTAATATCCAAGGTAAAATTACTGATGATACTGAAGGTAAAGACATTCACGATAATGATGATATTAATATCGAATGGTAGTTGTTATTAATAAATAAATGTGCTACAATATGTAGTACCAAGGAGTGATAAAATGGAAAAATTTACAAAGACACTTCGTGGTTATGATCCAGAAGAGGTTAATAGTTTTTTAGATGAAATCATTAAAAAAGTTGAAGATTTAGTAAGTCAAAATAAAGCTAAAGATCAAAAAATAGCTGATTTACAATATTTAATCAATGAAAATGATAATTTAAAACAAAAAATAGAACAGTACGAAAGAATGGAAGGTACTTTAAATAAGGCTATTTTGATGGCGCAAGAAACTTCTG
>JAQUUG010000065.1 GCA_028693965.1 Bacilli bacterium | reverse complement strand
TACTATTGTTATATCTAACATTGTCATTTATTCCATAAGTACTTTGAGAAAGGTATGCAACTGCTCCCCATTCCATATTCTTCATCATATGAGCATCTACTTCACTTGAAACTAAGCCATAAATATTATCTGTTTCTTCTAGACTCCTACTTAAGGTAAACATCGTACTAACGTTTAGATTTCTAAGAGAAGTTGTATTTGGTAATATTGTTACTTTCTCAGTTGTTCCAGTTGTTTCAAACTTACCAACCCAAATTCCATTTAACTCTTCATTCCCAAAAGTAAAGGCTGGGTGTGTTAACCACTCTCCAGTACTATTCCCATTTGATTTAGTTGTAGTATTACTTTCAAAGACTATTTCAATCGTTTGTTCATTACTTTCTGGTTCACTTGTGGTGTTTACTGTATATTCACTTCCATCATTCCATATCTTGTATTTATATCTTGGTATCCAGACATAATAACTTAAGATATCGTCTGCTGCAATTATTGTTCCTGCTTCTGCACTTTCATATGTACTTCTGCTTGTCTCATTTACTAAAATGGCATTTGCCCACTCTTTATCTTCATAATCATACCACTTATTTTCAGTGTCGGCTTTTTTAACTGTCCCATCGCTTTCGATAATAACAGCTATCATTCCTTCACTAAGTTCTGGATTAGCTCCATTTAAAACGGTTTCATCATAATCTGGCATTATGCAGTCTTCTTCATTTGTTTTGGAGGTTGTTACTTTAGTTGCGGCATAACTTTTGGTAATGCAGTAACCTTTACTATAAAAAGCTATCGCCACATTCCCATCTTCATTTATTAACATTCTACCACTACTTGGATTACTTCCTTTATAATTTATTTCCACATTACCTGATACTAAAGTTCTTTCTCCATCAGTGTAACTATATTCAGTTAAAAATGAAGCTGTATCACTTATCAAACTAGCAGCATATCCTTGCTCCGCTGCATTTATTATTGCATAACTACTATCCTCAAAAGCTCCTATTTGTGCTTCATTTATTATATTCATTATTAATGGTGTGGCAATCAAAGCAATAATAGCTAAAATAACAATAACTGCTAATAGTTCAATTAACGTAAAACCCTTTTTCATACAAATACTTTCCTCCTATTTATCTAGTTTGATTATACAAAAAAATAGCGCTTTATGTCAAGCACTATTTATTTATAATCACTTTTTTATACTAAAACTTCCAAACATCGTCTTCATCTATTTTATCATTTAAAGTATCAATTTCAGGAAGGGGCAAATCATTTTTAATTTCAATTTTTTCATCATCTAATGGCACCGTTAAATCCTCTTCCTTAATTGCTTCTTCTACTACTGGATTTTCAGCTTTATCCCCAAAAGGAATATTTAAATTTTCTTCTATTACTTCTTTATCATTTTTTTTATCTTCTTTTATTATTGTTTCTTTAGCTTTTTTATCTTCTTTCTTATTATCTTTTATTTTCTTTTCCTTTTCAGATTTATTTAAGGTTGTTTTAACAATAAACTTTTCCTTACCAAAATTAGTTTTATCAGCTATATATCCAATAATTGTCATTAGTATCACAACAAATCCAATAATAAACCACACTATATTGTCTATAATAAATTCCATGACATCCTCCTCTATTCATATTTATATTTTATCATTTTTTTAAATATTTGACAATACTTTTTTATTTTTCCAAATAATCGCTTCCTTTAAATGGCTCATAAGTAAGTAAATTATTAAAATCCTGTTGCCTTAAAACCTCATATAACATAATAGCAACAGCATTAGATACATTAAGAGCCCTTATTTTATCATTCATCGGTATTCTCATACAATAATCCAAATTATCTTTTAAAAGAGCTTTAGGAATACCAGTACTCTCTTTACCAAAAATAATGTAAATATTTTCTTTTGAGTCACTATAGTCAAAAGATGTATGTTTTTTTTGACCATAACGTGTTAAATAATAGTATTTCCCAATATTTTTACTTTCAAAATCTTCAAAATTTTCATAAACTTGGTAGTCACAATACTTAATATAATTAACACCACTTCTTTTAATATATTTGTCATCTAACGAAAACCCAAGAGGTTTAATTAAATGTAGCTTGGCTCCCGTTCCAGCGCATGTTCGCATAATATTTCCTGTGTTTTGTGGTATTTCTGGTTCATATAAAACTATATTAATCATCTAAAACCCCATTATTCTCTAAAAATATCTCAACATCACTTATATTTATAGTTTGACTGTTTTTATATAAAATATCAACTATTTTACCATCTTTAACAATTAAAATATTATTTTTATTAACTATTCCTATTTTTTTTGTCTTTAAATCATCACTCAAATACTCGTCTAAAGCACTATAGTCATCAATTTTACGACTATCGATATAAATAAACTCCTTCTTCAAATCATTACTAATGATATAATTTTTAAAACTCTCTTCAAAAAAATCAATATCATTATCATAACTATCAGCTAAATATATTATAATATCTGGATTATCAATTATATAATTTTCTAACTCATTAACATTAATAGTAGCTAGAAAAGGGTTATTTAAACTTTTAGTATAATCATCAGTGACTCTATACCAAACAATTAAATAGTATATTAAACCAATTAAAAGACAAAATAGCAGTACTACCATAAGATAATTTTTGATAGGTATAACTTTTCTTTGCATAAATAAACCCCTTTCTACTACTATATTTTATGACAAGTTATTCTTTTTATAACATTATAAAATTTCATCTCTCTGAACTTCTTCAATAGTTACTACTGGTAAAATAATATTTTCCTCATTACATAATTTTGTAAATTTATTCCTGAAAATTTCTAATTCCTTAACAATACTATCAGGATAAATTCTTTTAGAATGTTTAATAGCATTATAAACGTCTAAAATATTAACTTCTTTTCTATTTTGAAATAAAGCTTCAGAAAAACTCTGCATCAAAACAGAAAAAGCAATATCTGGGTACATAGCTGCAAGTCCATAAACCCTTTTAAATTCTGATGTAGCACTAACAATAGAAGCCATTACTTGTTTAGCGACATAATCGTTATATTTAAATTTTATGCCTGTTTTAGCCTCAATTTTTTTTAATGATCCTAGTAATATTGTCGTTGTTGTTTCTTCATCGGGTTCTAAAATCTCAATTTTTTCAAATCTTCTCAAAAAAGCCCTATCTCTAATGATATAAGTTTCATATTCAGCTGTTGTCGTTGCTCCTATTACTTTCGTTTCCCCGCGATCTAAAATAGGTTTTAAAATATTAGCTAAATCCATAGGTCCACTTCCTCTAGCGCCAATCAACGTATGAATTTCATCAATAAAAATAATCGTTTTTTCTTGTTTTTTAACTTCATCAACAAAAATATTGATCAATAATTCCTCTTGATTATTAAGAGTTACCTTTCCAAGCAAAGAAGAAGAATTAATTTTAATAATTTTATATCCTTTTAAAACTTCTGGAACATTATTATTTTGAATTAAATAAGCTAGTCCTTCAACTATAGCTGTCTTACCAATTCCTGCCTTACCAATTAATAAAGCCGATTTTTCTGGCGTTAAAAGAGTCAACATTAATCTTTTCAATTCTTCATCACGTGCTATAGCAGGATTAGTAATATACTTTTTTTCAGTTAAAACATCGCCATAAATGTCTAAAACACTAAATTTTCTATCCATATTATTCCTCTTCTATATATCCATTTAATTTGAATTTCTCGATGATAACACTCTTTGATTGATTACCACTAATTCTATTATATGTCGTAAGTTCTTTCCCTTCGCTAACAAAAATAGTTGTTGGTGTTCCTGAATAAGTTACAAGACTTTGAAAATCACTTAATTCATCATCACTCATGTCAGCAATATCAAGATAGTAAACCTTAACTTGATATTCTTCAATTACATCATTTATTTTAACACTATATAACTTACAGTGAGAACAATTATGCGATCCTATATAAAAAATAAAAGTTTCTTTATTTTCAATCATTTGTTTATAATCATCTAAAGTTATCTCTTCATAAGTTGTGAGTTTATTACTACAACCAGTTATTAATAATATTATCATTAATAATAACATAGTTAATATTTTCTTCATTTTATCTACTCCTTTTAAATATTATATATCAATATACTATAAAAAAAAAGAGTTTTTTACTCTTTAACAATAATTAATTGATCAGGTTCTAAATATATAATGGGATTATAACGATATAATTCTTCTAAACTTGTTTTTAATTCTTCTAATAAACTAGATAAAGTATCACTTTCTTTAGTAATATAAAATTGAATATCTGTTTTTGGTACTAATAATTCTTGATTAGGATAGATATAATCATATTTTTGAAGCCCATTTAATAGTAACAAATCTGCAACACTAATATCGTTTTTACGAGCAATGTCATAAATAGTATCACCAGTTTGAACTTTGTAAACATCAAAATAAGTAGCATTCGTAACAGGAACAATTATTTGTTCACTAACACTAAGTACATAATTAGGACTAAAACCATTAATTTTTCTTAAATCAGCTTCAGTTATTTTCAAGTCAGAAGCAATACTAGCAATAGTTTCGTTATTGCTTACTGTATATATTTTATACATGACTTCACCTCAAAATATTATATGTAAAAAATTATTTTTAGTTAATTTTTACTATAAACATCAAATATAATATTATCATTGAAAGTAAACTCAGTATTGATAAGTAATGTTCTAACTCCTGTCATATCGTTGTAGTATTTAAGTTCATTACCATCAATATAATATACATAATCATCTAAATATTTAATATTGTCAATCGCATTTGTCGTATATAAATAAACTTTTTGACTACTATCTACTATATCAGAACGGTAAACTTTATAACTACTTCCCACTTTCTGATAATAATAAATATAACCTGATTGCACATTACCAACTTTATCTATTCTTACGTAATTATTATTACTATCTATATCGGTATTAAAATATATATCTTCTTTAGAAATTGCTGTGATATTAATAGTTTCCCATGAACCATTATTATATATTTGTACTCCTGATGAAGCATTACCAATTTCCATAACGTATGATGATTTTGTTTTTATTTGATATTGCTTTTTATTAGTTCGATCATAAAGATAAACTGAATCATCCACAATACCTTGAATATAACTATCAAAAGATATACTATAATTAGCTACAATTTTACTAACTTTATTATTAACTATATTTACTAAATAAAATGTACTAAAATTATATTTTTCTTCATAATCGGCCGTTAAATAGTAATTGTTAACAAAGGTACTTATCTTTCGTTCATAAACATCACTATCAAAGAATTCTACAGAGTATATTTTTTTGAAATTAGCGTCGTTTATTGTATATACTCCTTTGTAATTACTAACACTTGCATAATGATTATTTATTATATTATCAGTATATACCTTAACCGTGTCTACTTCAGCTACATTATCATTATTATCAGTCCATTTATCAGTATTATATGAAGCTAAATCAAGATTACTAACATAGGTGTCTAATTTATTGTCTTGTCCTTCTATATTATAATAATAAGTAATGGTTTCATCACTGATACATAGAAAATCAAATATAATTAGTCCATTTTTAAAAACAGGTAATAGACATTTGTAATCATCATCCTCATAATATTTGAGATCAGTTACTATTTCACTCGCTCCATTAAAGTCATAGTATGTCTGAAAATTAAAAGTCACATTATCTTTAGAGAATATTAAATAATAATTATCGTGTTCATCAGCTTGGTTGGAAACATAAGTTTCGTTAACTAACCAACTAACATCACTGCTTTCAATATAATAGTTATTTTGATGTCCACTTCCAAAATAACGAAAGCCAAGTTGTATTGATAAATAAAATGCATATAAAATAACTAATAAATAAAATAATTTTTTCATTTATGACCTCCACTATTTAATAGTATTATCATATCATAATTGTTTATTAATGTAAATGTTCCATAAAGTTAAAATATATATTTAAGCAGTTTTAATAAACAGATTTTAATATAGTTATTATTTATTATGTTAAAAAAGCCTGCTAAGCCTAAAGACCTAGCAGGTTTCATTATGTTCTTTTGTTTTTTATCTTTCATTTCTCTTCGTTTATGTTTTTTTGGTAACGGCTAGGTTGCTGCCAGCAACTAGCCTAAATAGGACGAAAAGAAGATATGTTAAC
>JAQUUG010000064.1 GCA_028693965.1 Bacilli bacterium | reverse complement strand
AATGCGGGTAATGTTGTTAAAATCAGAACAAATGTTATAAAATTTGATAATATTAGTCCAACACTTACGGTACCGGCTAATATGACGATTGCTACATATGATGTTAATGATGTTAATCTTTTATCTCGAGTTAGTGCAACAGATAATAGTGGACAATCACCAACGATAACGGTAAGTGGCAGTTTAAGTGCTATAGCGGGTACTTATACAATCACCTATAAAGCTGCCGATGAAGCTGGAAATGTTTCAACCAAAACAAGAATTATAACTGTAATACAGCTTCAATATACCGATGATGTTTTAAATGGAGCAGATCCAGAACTTGCTTCCAATATGATTCCAATTGTTAGAAATAGTGCAAATACTAAATGGCTTAAAGCTGATGTTAATAGTGAATGGTATAACTATAGTAATCAGTGGTGGGCTAATGCTGTAACTGTAACAAGTGTAACATTATCAGCTTATCAAAATGCAGCTCCTGGTACAGAAATTAAAGAAGATGATATTTTAACTTATTGGGTATGGATACCAAGATATAAATATCGCATTACAAGTGGTAGTAGTGAAGGAATTATTGATATAGTGTTTGAAAATAGCTCTACTACTTTATCATCGGGCAATGCTACTAATACTTACTTAACTCATCCTGCTTTTATCTTTGGTAGCAGTCAAAAAAATGGTTTTTGGATGGCTAAGTTTGAACTAAGTGGTACTAAAAGTTCCATAACAATAAAACCTAATTTAGAATCACTTACTAATGTGTCAGTTTCTGATTTTTTTAAGAATATTCAGAAAATGGAAACTAGAAGTAATTATAACTTTGACAGCTCTGAAGTTGATATTCATATGATTAAAAATAGTGAATGGGGAGCAGCAGCTTATTTAAAACAAAGTATATATGGACTTGGCATGACTGATATTGGTATCAATAATAATAAATCCGAGATTACTGGATGTGGTGCAGCTGCTGGCAGTGGAGCAACTTCATCATGTAATACTTATGAAACTAGCACGGGAAGGCTTGCTAGTACTACTGGAAATATATATGGAGTATATGACATGAGCGGAGGTAATCGCGAATATGTTATGGGAAACTATAGTAAATATACGGGATATTCCTTATCTGATAACTCTGGATATTCAGGATTAACAGGTTCAGATTCGAGTTATTATATAGGAACTTCTTATCCTAATAGTAAGTATTATAATGAATTTACTAATTCTAATTTAAATAAAGCTACAACATCATGTAATAATGGTATATGTTATGGACAGGCATTATCAGAAACATTTGAATGGTATAATGATCAAGCCGAAATGGTATCAAATTACTATCCATGGCTTGTTCGTGGTGGCTGGTATGATCGTGGTTCATCAGCTGGGGTATTTGCTTATTATATGTGGACGGGTGATTCTGAGACTTTTATTACTTCAAGGGCAACATTGATGATTGAATAATTATATAAACATATATAAATAGATGATAATATGAAAAAATAGTTAAAATAACAAATTTTTATTCGTTGTCTTTACAAATATAGATGTTTTAGTATTATATTTACTAAAACATCTTTTTATTATTTAAAAAACTTGTTATAATAATATTGGTGATAGTATGAGTAAAACAAAAATAATTGCAACCATAGGTCCATCAAGTCAAGATAAAGACATATTAAGAGAATTAATTAAAAATGGAATGGATGTTGCTAGACTTAATTTAAGTCATGCCAGTCATGATTTCTGCACGGATATTATTAATAAAATAAATGAGCTAAATGAAGAACTTAACACTAGTGTTGCTATCATGTTTGATACACACGGGCCAAATGTTAGAATTGGAAAAATAGATGGTAAAGCTAATTTAACTAAAGGAAATAAAATAGAAATACATAGTGATGAGATTGTTGGAAATGATCAAAGATTTTCTATTAATTATCCGGGATTGATTAATGATGTAAAATATGGCAACATTTTAAAAGTAGATGACGGTAAAATAGAACTTAAAGTAATTGATAAAGAACTTAATTATATAATATGTGAAGTATTAAATGATGGGGTAATTAGTAGTAACAAAAGCTTAAATGCACCAAGTATTAAATTAAACATACCTTTTTTAAGTGCCAAGGATAAGGAAGATATTATCTTTGCGAGCAAAATGAATGTTGATTTTTTGGCTTTATCATTTGTATCAGCTAGTGATGATATTTTAGATATCAATGATTTATTAATAGAACTAGAAAATGACCATATGGGAATTATTGCAAAAATAGAAAATGAAAATGCACTAGACGAAATAGATGAAATAATTAAAATCAGTGATGGTGTTATGGTAGCTCGCGGTGATTTAGGCGTAGAAGTACCGATTGAGAGAGTTCCAGGAATTCAAAAGAAAATAATTAACAAATGTCACGCTTTTGGGAAAATTAGTATTGTAGCCACGGAAATGATTTCATCGATGGAGAAAAGTGTTAGACCAACGAGAGCTGAAGTATCTGATATTGCTAACGCAGTATTAGATGGAACAGATGCAGTAATGCTTAGCGGGGAAACAACAATTGGTAACTATCCTGTTGAAACATTATCTACAATGGATAAAATAATTTCCTCAGCTGAGGAAGATATTAATTATTTAGATTTTTTATCAAGAGCTATGCAAAGTGAAACTCAAGATATAACTGGTTTTATTTCTTATAGTGTTTCAGAGTGTGCTAGTAGATTAAAATGCAAGACAATTGTTATTCCGACTTTAAGTGGTTATACAGCTCGTAAGGTAAGCCATTTTAGACCATATTGCCCTGTTTTAGCTTTGAGCCCTGATCCTCAAGTTATAAAATCATTATCATTACACTTTGGTGTTAGTGGTTACGTTATCCCTGAACTAAAATCGTTTGATGAAATCATTGAAAAATCAAAAATTTTAGCTGAACGTAAATTCAATCTAGGACCAGGAGATAGTATTATTATTACAGGAGGATACCCATTAAAAAAAGTAAAACATACTAATTTTATGAAAATAGAAGAATTATAAAGAGGTGGAAAAATGTACAATTTAGGTGAACATTTTAAGTTTGATTTGTCTAAAGCTAAAGCTTCTGAAAAAGCTATTTTTCAGGGGCAAAAGTATCGTATTACAGTGCTTACAGAAAGGTTATTAAGATTAGAATATAATGAAGATGGGTTATTTGAAGATTACCCAACACAGTTAGTTTGGAATCGCCTTTTTGAAGTACCTGAATTTAAAGTAAAAGAAGACAACAAATTTTTGGAAATAACGACTAAATATTTTAAATTGTATTATGTTAAGGAAAAAAAGTTTTATGGGGGAAAGATTAATCCGACTGCCAATTTAAAAGTCGAGCTTTTAAATACTGAAAGATTTTGGTATTATAAGCATCCTGAAGTTAGAAACTATGGTATGCCTACTCAAATAAATAGTAAACGTAAAAAAATTAAATTTAAAAAAGGTTTATTTTCAGCTGATGGTTTTGCTTCTATTGATGATTCAAACAGTTACCTTGTTAATGAAATGGGTAATTTGTTTCTAAGAGAAAATCAAAGAACAGATATATATATATTTATGTATTATAATGACTTTTATGGTTGTTTAAATGATTATTATAAACTAACTTCATATCCATCTCTTTTACCTAGATATGCACTTGGAAATTGGTGGAGTAAAAATGAAACTTACAATGATATTACTTTAAGAAAATTAATTGATGATTTTGATTATAATCATATTCCGATGTCCGTTTTACTTTTAAATAAAGATTGGCACAAAAATACTTATGATAATAAACAAACAACATCTGGATTTGTTTTTAATAAAGATTTGTTTAAAGCACCTTATGATATGATCAGTTATGTTCATTCTAAAGGAATTAGAATAGGTCTTAATGTTGATCCAACACCAGGATTTTATCCTTTTGAAGAATATTATGAAAAAACCAAGGAATATATACAAACAGAAGGCAATATTATTCCCTTTAATGTTATGGATAACAAAACGGTGGATGTTTATTTAAAATTGTTCATTCATCCTTTAGATGCTCTAGATGTTGATTTTTATTGGCTTGATTTAGAACATGATAGTTATTCATGGTTTTTAGTGCATTATCATTTTTTTGATATGATGCGTAATTATAAAAGAAGACCGATGGTTTTAACTAAAAATATTGATATTGCTCCTCATCGTTATCCTGTTTTATATTCTGGAAAAACTATTGTTAGTTGGGATACTCTTAGTAAGATTCCTTTTTATAATTTAAGTGCAACTAATATGGGCATTAGTTATTGGAGTCATGATGTTGGTGGATATCATTTTGGCATAGAAGATAATGAGCTTTATACCAGGTTTGTTCAACTGGGAGTTTTTTCACCTATTTTAAAATTTGGTGCTGAAAAAGGTAAATATTATAAAAGAGAGCCTTGGCTTTGGGGTGTCAAAACTTATGAAATTGTTAAAAATTATTTGACTTTAAGGCACCGTTTAATACCATATTTATATACAGAGGCTTATAAATATGCGACTTCTGGCAAACCAGTTATTGAGCCTTTATTTTATAAATATCCAGAGATTTATGATGATATAAAAATGCGTAATGAATATTATTTAGGATCACAGTTATTTATTTCGCCAATCGTTACAAAAAAAGATTATGTAATGAATCGAGTTATTCATAAGTTTTATATTCCTGACGGAATATGGTATGATTTTGTGACTGGTAAAAAGTTTCCTGGAAATAATAATTATGTAGCATTCTTTAAAGATAATGAATATCCAGTATTTGCTAGATCGGGATCAATTATTGTGATGGGAGAAAATGATAACATTAATGATACAACACCTCCTAAGCATATGGAAGTTCAGATTTTTCCAGGAAAATCTAATCAATATGAGCTTTATGAAGATGATGGACTTAGTGATTTATATAAAAAAGGTTTTTATTTAAAAACCTTAATTGAATATAATTATTTACCTAGTAATTATACAGTTATTATAAGGGCTAAAGAAGGAAAAAGAGGCATTGTTCCTGATAAGAGAAATTATAAGATTAGATTTAGAAATACTAAGAAAGCTAACCAAGTTATAACTTATTTCAATGATATTAAAATTGATAATATTTCGTATGTTGATGGGACAGATTTTATTGTTGAAGTTAGTGAATTATCCACTATAGGACAGTTAACAATTAATTGTAAAGGTAAAGATATTGAAATAGATGCAATTAGAATTATTAATGATGATATTGAAAGTATTATTTCTGATTTACAAATTGAAACAACTATGAAAGAAACAATAGATGCCATTATTTTTAGTGATTTACCAATTAAGAAAAAACGTATTGAAATTAGGAAGTTATCTCGAAGAGGATTAGAAAGAAAATTTATTAAATTATTTTTGAAACTTTTAGAATATGTTGGACAAGTATAATAGTATATATACCCAAAAAAGTCGCTTGACACATAGTGACTTTTTTTGTATAATCAAACTAGATAAATAGGAGGGAAGTATTTGTATGAAAAAGGGTTTTACATTAATTGAACTATTAGCAGTTATTGTTATTTTAGCTATCATAGCTTTAATTGCAACCCCACTAATTATGAATATTATCAATGAAGCACAAATAGGAGCTTTTGAAGATAGTAGTTATGCAATAATAAATGCTGCGGAGCAAGGATATGCAGCTAGTTTAATAAGTGATACAGCTTCATTTTTAACTGAATATAGTTATACTGATGGGGAAAGAACTATAGAAGGAGGTAATGTGGAAATAAATTATAAAGGAAGTAATCCAAGTAGTGGTAGAATGTTAATAAATGCAGATGGGGATGTCGCGATAGCTTTTTATAGTAAAGGTTACTGCACAATTAAAAGCTATGCCGCAAGTAAAGTAACAACCTCCAAAATAAATGAAGAAGACTGCATAATGCCAGATTATGCTGAAACCGTTTTAAATGGAGCTGATCCAGAACTTAGTGAAGGCATGATAGCTGTTATTATTGCAAGTGATGGGACAGTTAAAAAAGCTGACACTGAAAATAAGTGGTATGATTATGAAGATAAAGAGTGGGCAAATGCCATCTTAGTAAATGAGACAAGCAGAAGTACATATGAAAGCGCGGAAGCAGGAACAATAATTGCAGCAGAAGATATCTTAAGTTACTATGTCTGGATACCAAGATATAAATACAAGATATGGAATGATGGAAGTAATTATACAGTAAATACCACAAGTGAACCAGAAAGTAATGA
>JAQUUG010000063.1 GCA_028693965.1 Bacilli bacterium | reverse complement strand
TAACAGCTAATATTACTATTACCGCTAATAGTTCAATTAATGTAAATCCTTTTTTCATGTAATGACCTTCCTTCTAAGTTAGTATAACTAAAGTATACAAAAAACAGCATTGTTTGTCAACACTGTTTCATATGTTACATAATTCTACATGATTATTTTGCAAGAATATTGTAATGATTATCTTGTGTGGATTGACATTTCACTTGCTAGTCTCTCCAATTGTATGACAATATCCTTGTTTAAACCGAGTCCAATAGCATCTCTATATTCCTCTCGAGTATTCATGACATAAAGCAGAATTTCATAAACCGTTGATTTAGGTCGTCCAACAGTTTGCGCAAAAGCTCTAATTGTCATTTTCATATCAATATATTGTTGGGCAATTTCTAAAGCTTCAGCATCATTCCAAGTCGTTTTACCTTTTTTACCTAAACTACCACCTTTGATATTGGCAGCTTTTTTGTTTATTTTGTGAAATATATTTAGCAATTTCTAACGGTCTTGCTGTCATCATTCTTCCTCCATACTTAAAACCGATAAAAAGGCTTCACTAGGTAATTCAACATTCCCCACCATTTTCATTCGTTTCTTACCTTCTTTTTGTTTTTCAAGCAGTTTCCTTTTTCTTGAAACATCCCCACCATAACATTTTGCTAAAACATTTTTACGCATGGCTTTAATATCAGCTCTTGCTATTGCTTTACTGCCAATACAAGCTTGAATAGGAACTTCAAACTGTTGCCTTGGAATAATTTTACGTAGTTTTTCAACAACAATTCTTCCTCTATCATAAGCAAAATCTTTATGAACAATAATACTTAAGGCATCAACTACCTCACCATTTAATAAAATATCCATTTTAACTAATTGACTAGCTTTATATCCTGTAAACTCATAATCAAAAGATGCATATCCTTTCGTACTAGATTTAAGTTTATCAAAAAAATCATAAACTATTTCTGATAATGGTAAATCATAATGAATATTAACTCTTGTTTTATCTAAATATTCCATAGAAATATAAGAACCTCTTTTATTTTGGCAAAGTTCCATGATAGATCCAATATAATCACTAGGAACAAATATATTAGTTCTAATATATGGCTCTTTAATGCTTTCTATCTTACTACGTTCTGGAAACTTAACAGGACTGTCTATATTAATAACACTTCCATCAGTTAACACAATTTCATATATAACGGATGGAGAAGTTGCTATCAAACTAATATTAAATTCTCTTTCAATTCGTTCTTCAATAATTTCCATGTGTAATAACCCTAAAAAGCCACACCTAAAACCAAATCCTAAAGCTTTTGACGTCTCTGGCTCAAATTCTAAGGCAGCGTCATTTAGTTTTAATTTCTCTAAAGCTTCTCTCAAATCTGGGTATTTTGATGACTCAATAGGATATAAACCACAAAACACCATCGGTTTCATCGGTTTATAACCCGGCAAAGCCTCTTTTGATTCTCTATTAAAAGTTGTTATCGTATCACCGACTTGAACACTTTCAATGTTTTTAATACTAGCGCATACATAACCAACTTCGCCAGCAACTAACTGATTTTTCTTAACTTCAAAAGGACTATGAACCCCAAGCTCAACCACATCATGAATGGAAGCATTTTTCAACATTTTGATTTTATCATTCAATTCTATCTTACCATTTACAACACGAATAAATGCCACTACTCCACGATAAGAATCATAAAAACTATCAAAAATTAACGCCTGAGTTGGTTTATTAATATTCCCAGTAGGAGCTGGAACTTTCATAATAACAGCATCAATTATCTCTTTTATCCCAATTCCATTTTTCGCACTTGCTAAAATAATTTCATCTTCCATAAAACCAAAAGCATCCATAAGCTCTCTTTTAACTTTTTTAGTATCAGCGTTAGGCAAATCTATTTTATTAATAACAGGAATAATAGTTAAATTATTTTCTAATGCTAAATATAAATTAGCTAGCGTTTGCGCTTCAATACCTTGCGCTGCATCAACAACTAGTATGGCACCTTCACAAGCTGCTAAACTTCTTGAAACTTCATAAGTAAAATCAACATGACCTGGGGTATCGATTAAATGAAGAAGATAATCTTCTCCTTGATAACTATATTTAAGTTGCACAGCATTTAGTTTAATAGTAATGCCACGTTCTTTTTCTATATCCATTGTATCTAATAATTGATTGGTTTTCTCCCTTTCACTTATAGCGCCTGTGAACTCTAAAATACGATCAGCTAAAGTACTTTTGCCATGATCAATATGGGCTATAATGGAAAAATTTCTCATATTTTCTTGTTTCATTAAACTCACCTTTTCTATTGTATCCTATTACTAGCAAAAGAAATACTTAATAAAGTATTTCTTTATTAAAAACAAAAATCTTACTAAATACATAGTTAATAATAATAACCATAATTTGAACAATTATCTTGGCTACCATATCATCGATTAAAAATAGTTCTATTAAAATAAACATTATAACTATTTCCATAACTAATGATAACAAACGATATTTATAAAAACTATACCCTTCTTTTAGTAAATTTTTAGTCTTACTTTTTTTAAAAACAAAGATTTTACTAGTTATGTAGGCAAATAATACTGATATAATCCACGCCATCACAGTACTTATATAATAATCAATGTTAAAAAAACGGGCAAATAAGTAATATAAACTAATACTAATAATTGTAGTTAGAACACCAACTATTAAGTAATTAAATATTTCTTCATACTTAGCATATATATTGTATAAAAAGTTAATTATTATCTTTTCAAACCATATATAACTCATGAATATAATCATAGATATTAAACTAATAATAGCGCTTATTTTAATCCCAGGAGGTGTAAAAGTGATTTCAATATTATGAGTTCCTTCACTGAAATCAACACCTATAAAAGTATCGAATAAAGCATAATATTCTGCCTTTTCACCATCAACTAAAACCGTAAACCCATCTTGGTATGGAATGGAAGTCATTAAAACCGTCTTATCTTTACTAACAACAACGGACCCTTTAATGTAGTTATTACCCATAATCTCAACATCAAGTTGATTTGTTTTAAGATTACTAATTGCTTGTTCAAAATTGGTTTTATTTAAGTAATAAGCAAATGGATCATAGATTTGAGCTGTTTCACTAATTATTTCTATTTGTAAATGCAAAGTATCTTTATCATAATTATTTTCTACATACATAATACCATTTCTCTTTAAATAGTAAGTATCAAGTAAAACATCTTCTAAATAAATATTAATATACTCATTATTTTCTATATTAGCAAACGGTATATTTAAATAAAAATCTTGTCCTGCTGGAACTGTTAATTCATAATTATTATCACTGATTTTTTTTATATCAATTTTGTTTAAATAATTATCATTACTACCTACCATGGTACGAAGCATAATATCTTGAAAAGCAATATTATCAAGATTATCACTATTAATAAATATGTCAGCAAAATCATTAACTTGCTCACTAACCATATACCCTAAATTAAGAGCATATGGATTTTCATAGATATTTACATTTCTCTCATCTAATCCAAATAAAATATCATCATATGCTGAGAAAAGAAAAGAATCAACAATGTTATAATTATCTTTAAGAGTATAAGTTAAAAATAAATATTTAACTCCTAAAATAGATTCTAAAATTTCTGTACTATTACCCGTATAATTAATACTCCTACTTAAAACCTGAACGCCTACATTGTTAAAAAAAGTTTTCATCTGCTGACTTAAAGTTGAGTCAAATATAGAAATGCCATTGTAATTATATAATAATCCATCTATATCAGAATATGGAATATCTTTCTCGAGTCTATAAAAATCATCATTAGAGCTTTTATAAAGACTTGTTTCTTTACTCATTACTTCTAAATAACCATTGTATTCATTTTTAAAAGATAACGGATAACTTTCAACCGATGTATAAAAATTATATAATAGCTCCGCAAAAACTAATGTAACTAATAATCTTCCCACTAATTTCTTTCTATCTTGATACTTATCTTTATGTAAACTATATAGCAAAAAAAGATAAAGAATAGTTGCTCCCAAACAGATTAAAATATTTGCATATGTTATATAAGTAAATTCTCTAAAATAAACAAGAAACGTCATAAAAATAAAAATAAGTAAATATATTAAATATTGAAAAACAGGAATTTTTTTGATTTTTAGTAAAGACTTATAAGATAAATATATTAAAAAGAAAGAGAAAAGATAAGAGTAGCGATAATTAAAACCATTTGGTTCAACAAAACCATGCCAAAACATATTAACATAAGGAAGAACAAAGCCCAATGACAAGATAAGTAGCATCGCTCCATCAAGTATTTTTTCTTTCTTCTTAATATTTCGATTAACAAAATAAAAATAAACTAATGGTAACATTATCATTCCTACGTAAAGATGAGGCGTATAAGCATTTAAAAGATTAGCTGAATCTTGTGACCCAAGATATAATCTTGATAATACGGCCGTTATATCAAGAAAATTATCACTACCATCTAAGGTCAAAAAAGAAGTGTTATCAGTGTTTTTTAATTCCATAATAGTTGGTAATAATATAACTGTGCTCATTAACCCGGCTAGTAAAGAAGTAATAAAAAATCTGAAAAATGCTGTCATGATTTGCTTATGGCTTTTTTTATATGAATATATACTAAGGATTTTATACAAAAAATAAAGAACACTAAATATGCAAAGCATAAAAGCCATGTAATAATTAACTACAATGGCTAGAAAAAGACAAAGTCCATACATTAAAGGATTTTCATTTTTAACAATTTTATTAATACCTATCAAAATAAGAGGTAACAAATAAATAGTATCTAGCCACATAATATTAAAATAATAGTTGACACAAAAAGCCATTAAAGCATAACTAGTTGAAAACAACAACAAATATTTATCATTATTTTTAAACTCATCTTTTAAAAATAAGTACATCGTCGTTCCACTTAAACTCATTTTTAAAACAATTATTAACCAAGTACCATATATTAAAGTTTTATCATTAAACAGTAATAATAATAAATTAAATGGGCTTAATAAGTAATAGGTAACAGTTGAATACATGTTCCCACCTATTCCTTTAGAAAAAGAATAAAAAAGTAAAGAAGAATCATTAAATATATCTTTATAATATGATAAAAAAGCACTATATTGAGCTTTCATATCTGACACAAAAACAATTTTATTACCAAATATAAAACCTAAACTAATACTTACTAAAAAAGCAATTATAAAAGGACATATAAAAGATAAAATAATATTTTTATTTATTTTTTTTAACTGTTTTTTTAACATCTTTCTTCACCACATCTTTATTAGTTTCTTTAATAATATAAATAGGTCTTTTTTTAGTTTCTAAATAAGTTTTAGATAAATATTGGCCAATAATTCCTAAACAAAATAACTGAATTCCACTAACAAAGAAAAGAATGCAAACTAAGCTTGGCCAACCGCTAGTAGGATCACCATATATTGCTGTTCTAATAATGATAAAAACAATTAAAAGAAAAGCTAAAAAAAGAAAAACAATACCTAATAGCGATGCAAAAACTAAAGGAGCTGTCGAAAAGGCAACAATACCTTCCATGGCATAAACAAAAAGTTTCCAAAATGACCATTTTGTTTTACCAGCTACTCGTTCAACGTTTTCATATTCAAGCCAGTAAGTTTGAAACCCGACCCAGCTAAAAATACCTTTAGAATAGCGATTATATTCTTGTAATTCTAATATAGCGTCCACTACTTGTCTTGTCATTAATCTAAAATCACGAGCACCACTAACCATTTCTGTTTTTGAAATTTTACCAATAATATGATAAAAACTTTTTTTGAAAAAATCTAAAATTTTTCCTTCACCAGCACGATTCTTTCTTCTTAAACCAATAATGTCATTGTCAGTTGTTGTGATCATCTTATACATTCCAGGTAAAAGTTTAGGTGGGTCTTGTAAATCCGCATCCATAATTGCTATATAATCTCCACTTGCCATTTTTAAACCAGCATACATGGCCGCTTCTTTACCAAAATTTCTTGAAAATGAAATATATTTAACACGTTCATCTTTTTCTGATAAAGACTTAATAATTTCAATAGTATTATCTTTAGAACCGTCATTAACAAATAATAATTCAAATTTTACATCTTGCATTTGCTTACTTATTTTATTTATTTCTTTATAAAAATAAGGTAAGGCTTCTTTTTCATTATAACATGGTACAACAATTGATAATAGATCCATAACTACCTCCAACTATATAATATATTATATAATATTTGTTAAAAATAAGCAAATAAAAACTATTAACTTTTAACCGTTAATAGTTTAAA
>JAQUUG010000062.1 GCA_028693965.1 Bacilli bacterium | reverse complement strand
TATACTGGTGATGGTATTATGATTAATTCAGAAATACTAAATGGAATTGATAATAAAAAAGAATCGATTGCTAAAATGATTGAATATTTAGAAGAAAGTGGAATCGGTAAAAAGAAAATCAACTATCGTCTTCAAGACTGGGTTTTTTCAAGACAAAGATTTTGGGGTGAACCAATTCCGATGATTTATTGTGAACATTGCGGTTGGGTACCAGTGCCTGAGAATGAGTTACCAATTGTTTTACCTGATGTAACAGAATATGAACCAACCGATGATGGCGAAAGCCCATTATCAAAAATAACTGATTGGGTTAATGTTAAATGTCCTAAATGTGGAGAAGATGCCAAAAGAGAAACTGATACGATGCCAAACTGGGCTGGATCATCATGGTACTGGCTTCGTTATATGGATGCTCATAATGATAAAGAATTTGCTTCCATGGACGCTTTAAAATATTGGGGTAAAGTAGATTGGTATAATGGTGGTATGGAACATGCTACTAGACATTTACTATATGCCAGATTTTGGAATCAATTTTTATTTAACATTGGATTAGTTCCTAATAAAGAACCATTTGAAATCAGAACCGCGCATGGCATGATTTTAGGATCTAATGGTGAAAAGATGAGTAAGAGTAAAGGAAATGTTGTTAATCCTAATGATATAGTTAATGAATATGGAGCAGATGCACTAAGAGTTTATGAAATGTTTATTGGTGATTATGAAAGAGATGCCGCTTGGAGTACTAATGGTTTAAAAGGATGTAAGAAATTTCTAGATCGTATATGGAAATTAAAAGATAAAGTAAATAATCAAACTATTTATACTAATGAAACTTTAGTTAATAAAACAATCAAAAAAGTTACTAATGATATTGAGCAAATGAAATATAATACAGCCGTATCTTCATTAATGATTATGTCAAATGAATATGATGATATGAAAGAGATAACGAAAGCTGATTATCGCATTTTACTTCATCTTTTAAATCCTTTTGCGCCACACCTTACAGAAGAATTAAATGAAATAACTAGCTTAGGTAAACCATTATGTGAAAGCATGTGGCCAACTTATGATGAAAACAAAACAGTTGATGATAATTATGAAATGATTGTTCAGGTCAATGGAAAAGTAAGAGGTAAAATAACGGTATTTACAGATACAACTAAAGAGGCAATGGAATCGCTTGCTAAAACAATTGATAATGTTAAAAACCATATTGAAGGAAAAGAAATAGTTAAAATTATTACTGTCCCTGGTAGATTAGTTAATATTGTTGTTAAATAGGAGGTTTTAATGTACGATGTTGTTATAGTTGGTGCTGGTCCAGCCGGTTTATTCGCAGCTTATGAGTTAATTACTCAAAAGAAAGATTTGAAAATTTTGTTATTAGATCAAGGAAAAGTGGCAAGTAAAAGAAATTGCCCAATGAATACGAAAGGTATTAACTGCGTTAATTGTAATCCATGCGCTATTTTATCTGGCTTTGGTGGAGCAGGAACCTTTTCGGACGGGAAACTTAATTTTATTCCCAAATTAGGTAAATCAGATTTATTTAAATATATGAGCAGAAGTGAAGCTTATCAAATTATTGATGAAACAGAAACTATTTTCAATCAATTTGGAATGGATAGCGAAGTCTACCCATCCAACATGGATGAAGCTCTAAAATTAAAGAAAAAGATAACTGAAGTCGGGGCTGATTTATTAGTTATTAAGCAAAAACATTTAGGGTCAGATAAGTTACCAACATATATTGAAGATTTTACTAATTTTTTAAAGGAACACGGTGTTATCATTAAGGAAAATTGTTTTGTTAGTGATATTGAAAAAGTAAATGACATATATGAAGTAAAAACTAACCAAGAAGTTTTTCAAACGACAAATGTTATTGTAGCCCCAGGTAGAGTAGGCGCTAAATGGATTCAAGATTTAGCTGATAAATATAAAATACCATATGTTTCACAAAGTATTGAAATAGGCGTTAGAGTGGAAGTTAGAAAAGAAATATTAGAAGATTTTTGCAAGATTATTTATGATCCGACCATTTTTATAAATACGCCAACTTATAATGATCAAATTAGGACTTTTTGTACTAATCCTGGTGGTTTTGTAGCTAAAGAAAATTATTATGGATATATATGTGTTAATGGCCACGCGCTTAAAGACATTAAATCAGCTAATTCTAATTTTGCTTTCATTTCAAAAGTAAATCTAACTCATCCTACTACTAATACTAGAGAGTATGGTGAAGCAATAGCAAGGATTGCCAATATATTAGGGGCTGGTAAACCTATTATTCAGATACTTAGAGATTTAAGACAAGGTCGTAGATCTACGATGGGCCGAATTGAAAAAGGTTTTATTGAGCCAACTTTAAAAGATTGTATTGCTGGTGATTTGGCACTTATTCTTCCTCATCGTATCATTACTAATATTTTAGAAGGATTAGAAAAATTAGATGAAATTATACCGGGCGTTAACAATGACGAAACATTATTATACGGTCCTGAAATTAAATTCTTTAGTAATGAAATAGAGACTGACAACCATATGAAATTAGAAAACGAAAATATTTATTTTATTGGTGATGGAGCGGGTAAAGCTGGTAATATAGTGACGGCTGCAGCAACTGGTTTAATGGCAGCACGTGACATTTTAAAAAGAAGTGATAACCGTGATTGATTTATATAAATATGAAAAAGAATTAATAGATAATGGCATCAACTATATAGGTGGTGTTGATGAAGCTGGAAGAGGTCCTTTATTTGGACCTGTTGTTGCATCTTGTGTCGTTCTGCCTCTTGATTTTGTTTTAGATGGCTTAAATGATTCAAAGAAATTGAGTGAAAAAAAACGTAATGAATATTTTGATTATATTAAAAAGCACGCCTTAGCTTGTGAAGTAGGGATAGTGGATGCAAAAAAAATTGATGAAATCAATATTTATCAAGCTAGTCGTTTGGCTATGACTATTGCTATTAATAAGGTAAAAACAAAAATAAAATTAGAATACATTTTAAGTGATGCGATGCCCATAGATTTAGATATTCCTGTTATGCCAATAATTAAAGGCGATGCTAAAAGTATTACAATTGCTGCGGCATCTGTAATTGCTAAAGTAACTAGAGACAAGATGATGTATGAACTAGACGGAAAATATCCTGAATATGGTTTTAAAAATCATAAGGGATATCCAACTAAAAAACATCTTGAAGCTTTGCATGAATATGGCTTAATAGATGGTTACCGAAAAACATATGGTCCTGTTAAAGATTTGATAGAAAATAAATGATTAAAAAAATGATATTAATTTATCATAAAATATGATGATGTAAAAAAATGAACAAGTTTATTAATATTGTTCATTTTTTTTTACTATTAATCAGATAGAAAAAAATTTAATTATCAATTTTTTAGTGTAATTGAGGATATTTTTTTAAAACCTTGATAAGTGTTTCTTCTTGCTAATTCTTTATCAATATCATTTAAAACACCAAATTTTTTAACTAGCCAACTTGGTTCGATTAACTCATCAACTTTTGGATCACCAGTTATACGGTTAATAACAATATTAGGATTTAATATTTCTATTTGATCACAGACAATATCAACATACTGTTCTTTAGTTAAAATGTGGAAAGGTTTTTCATGGTATTCCTTGGCCATTTTTGTTCCTTTTAGTAAGTGAAGCATATGAATTTTGACACCTTGAATATCTAGTTTATCTAAATATTTGATTGTTTCTAACATCATATCCTTAGTTTCATATGGAAGCCCATTAATAATGTGAACAACGACATTGATATTTTTCTCTCTAAGTTTACCAACCATATCATGAAAACACTTTAAAGTATGGCAGCGATTAATTAGTATCGAAGTTTTTTCATGAATGGTTTGTAAGCCAAGTTCAATAGTTAAATAGGTTTTATTGTTTAGTTCTTCTAAATAATCTAAAACTTCATCACTGATTGCATCAGGTCTAGTTGAAATTGATAATCCGACGACATTATCTAATTTTAAAATGGTTTCATATTTTTCTTTTAAAACATCTAATTTGTCATAAGTGTTAGTATTAGCTTGAAAATATCCAATATATTTAGCATGAGGCCATTTCTTATGAAGCATACTTTTAACTTCGTTAAATTGCGTAATTAAATCATCGTTAGGATTACCCGCAAATTCACCACTGCCACTAAGACAGTAAGTACAACCGCCTGTACCAGATGTTCCATCAATATTGGGACAAGTAAAATTACCATTTAAACTTACTTTAAAAACCTTACATCCAAACTTTTGACGATAAAAATAATCTAGAGTATAATATCTTTTATTATTATCGGTATTTTTATAAAGATTCATAATTATCACGTCCTAATAATATTATAACACGCTTTTTTCAATTAAATTTTGTGAAAAAATGGTGAATTTATTTAAAAAAAGTAAAAAAAATAACTTATATAGTTAAAAAATGGTATAATTATTGTGGAGGTAGTTTATGAAAAAAAACAATTTACTTAAAGTTTTAGGAATGATGTTGTTAGCAGTAATAGTACTAACATGGATTATTCCAGCAGGAACACTATCATCTGGAACCTATACCAATGATGGAACTGCGCCACTAGGAATATTTGATATAATTAAATTGCCACTTAGTTCAATGGCTAATTTTATCCAATATTCTATTGTTATTTTACTAATAGGGGGGTTATACGGGGTTATTAATAAAACTGGTGTATATGGTAACTTAGTAAATAGTATTACTAAAAAGTATAAAGATAAAGAAAAAACATTCTTAATCTTGACTGTTATATTCTTTGCTTTACTAGCATCTTTAACAGGATTAAACTTTGTTTTATTAATTATTGTACCATTTTTTATGACTGTTTTATTATCAATGAAATATGATCGTAAAACTGTATTAATGGCTACAATTGGCTCAATATTAGTTGGTAATATCGCATCTACTTATGGTTTTAACTATAATGGATACCTTAATTATTACTTTTCATTAGGAACTAATGATGATTTAGTAGTTAAATTTACTTACTTAATTATTTTAACTTTTATTTTAGTTATGTTTGTTTTAAAAACAGGGGTTTTAACTAAAGACAAGAAAAAAGCAAGTGATAGTGAAGTAAGTACTATTCCTTTATTAACAAAGACAAGTAGTACTAAAAAGAAAAGCTTTATGCCATTAGTAATTATTTTTGCTTTTGCATTTATTTTCTTGCTAGTAGGTATGTTTAATTGGTATTATGCTTTTAAAACTGAAATATTTATTAATTTTTATGACAAAGTAATGGGTTTTGAAATACTTGGATATCCAATTGTTAAAAATGTCATCGGAACGATGAATGAGCTAGGCTTTTTAAATGTTTATGAAATGTCAATTATTATGGTTATTTTAACTTTTGTAATTGCATGGATTTACAACATTAAGTTAAATGACTTAAAGGATTCTTTTATTGATGGTTGCAAAGTAATGTTTAAACCAGCTGTGTACGTAGCAATTGTAAATATTATATTTCATATTGTTGTTATTACTAATTCAAGTTCTAACATTTATTACACTATGTCTAATTATATTCTAGGACTAACTAGTGGATTTAATGCGATAACAACGACTTTATTTGCAGTTGTAAGTAGCTTTTTCTACAATGACTTTACATATATCATTGGATATATGGGTTCTAATATAACAGCTATTATTACAAATAGTGAAGTATATCAAGTTATTGGTATTATTATGCGCTCAGTATTTGGTATTGCCATGATGGCTCTTCCTACTAGTATGTTATTAGTAGTAGGACTTACCTATTTAGAAATTCCTTATAAAGAATGGTTAAAATATGTATGGAAATACTTAGTAGAAGTATTTACTATAATGGTAGTTATTGTAACACTATTATTAATTTTAATTTAAATTGTTAATTAAATATAAATATAGACTATTATATAATAGTTTCTATTTTTTTCTTTGTTGATGATATTATATTGACAAATAATACTGTTTTTTTGTATAATCAAATTATAATAATTAGAAGGAAGGTATTTGCTTGAAAAGTAATTTTGCAGTAAAAGCAATAAAAAAGAAAGGTTTTACATTAATAGAATTATTAGCTGTAATAGTAATACTAGCTGTTATTGCCCTTATTTTAACGCCACAAATATTAAGTGTTATAAATGAAGCCAAAGAGGGAAGTTTAGAAGCAACTAAAAAATCAATTGTAAAAGCTTCTGAATTATATGTGGTAAGTAATATAGAAGACTTTACTTTAGATGTAGGAGAAAAAGCTTATATTCAGCTAAGTGAACTAGAAGACGGGTATATTAAAAATATTAAAAATACATCAGGTGAATCATGCGCGG
>JAQUUG010000061.1 GCA_028693965.1 Bacilli bacterium | reverse complement strand
ATTTTTAGAAGAAGACAGGTGGGATTAATCTATCAGTTTTATAACTTAATACCAATCTTAAATGTTAAAGAAAATATAACATTACCAATTTTACTTGATAATAAAAAGATAGATAATACTTATTTAAATGAGTTAATTGAAACATTAGGACTTACTAACCGCATTAGTCATTTACCAAATGAATTATCAGGAGGACAACAACAAAGAGTTAGTATAGGTAGAGCTTTAATGAATAGACCAAGTATATTACTAGCAGATGAACCAACCGGTAACTTAGATAGTAAAGCTGGTAAAGAAATCGTTGAATTATTAAAACTATCTAACCAAAAGTATAATCAAACGATTATTATGATTACTCATGACTATAATCTGGCGTTAAATGCTAACCGTATTATTACTTTAGAAGATGGTAAAATCGTTAATGATGAGGTTATCAAATGAATATCTTAAATAAGATTACTTTAAAAGAAATTAAAACAAATAAAAAAAGATTCATTTCATCAGTAACAGCTGTTTCTTTAGCAATTGCTTTATTTTTAATTATTGGCATTGTTTTTTCAACAATATATAAAAACCAGCTGGATCAAACTTTAAATGAAACAGGGGATTATCATCTTGTTTTAAATAATTTTAGATATGATGAATTAGATGTTGTCCAAGAGACTGGTGATATAAAAAATATAAGACTATTTAAAACTTTGAATGAGGGGAGCGATTCAATTACATACAGTGTGGTAGGAGTTTATGCCGTTGATGATTTAACGCTTAGTTCTTTAAATCTTTTAGATGGATTTTTACCACAATCAAATGATGAAATAATGATTTCAAGTACTTTTCAAACTTATTCTAACCTAAAAACAAATGATAATTTAATGGTACAAAGTGAAGAAGGTACAACTAGATATCAAGTAGTAGGTATATATGAAGATACAGTAGGTTTGTTAGGTAGTGTTGACACTCAATACCAATTTTTAACATCTGCTGATTTTAATTCGGCTGATTATATTAGTGCTGTTATTACTTATAATCAAATTGATAAAACCATATATACTAATGGTAATTATTTCTCTAGTAACTTAACTTTTGCTGAGAAAAGTAGTATATATAAGACTTATGTGTCTTATAATGAAAGTTTACTTGGTTTACATGGTGTCGCTGAAGGTAAATCACTAGCTGCTATAGGAATGGTTATTTTCTTACTTATGATTATCATGACTGTTGTTGGCATTGTTACTTTCTTTATTATTTATAATAGTTATTTAATTTCCATTGCTGAACGTAAAAAAAACATAGGAATTTTAAAAAGCATTGGTTCCACACCTAAACAAATCATCAAAAACATCTTTTTTGAAAGCTTTATTATCTATATTATTAGTTTAATTATTGGCTTTATTGGTGCTACTATCTTTAGCTATTTTTATTTTAATTATATCAATACGGAATTAAACAATATTATTACATATCAATTTCAAATAAGTATCAATCCTTTATTCTTGCTAGTTTCTATTATCTTTACTTTATTGACAGTTATTATGGCAACTTTATCAGCGGCTTTGAGAGCAACAGAAATTAGTCCAATTGACCTAATTAGACAAACAGAAACTATTAAAAACAAGAAAATCAGGAAATATCCTTGGTTTTTAAAACTATTTGGTGTTGAGGGGCAATATGCTTACATGAACATGAAACGTAATAAAGATAAGTTTAAGACTTCTTTAACTTCAATGGTAATAAGTATTGTCTTATTTATTACTTTTGTTACAATTGTTTCTTTTTTTGCAACAGTACTTAATAACAATAATCCATATTACCAAAGTTACATTGAAATATCAACCACGAAAGATTATCAACTTCTTGATGATATCAAAAATATTAAATATATTGATGAAATATTTGCTTATTCAAGTTCGACGTTATATTTGACTGAGTTAGATTCATATTATACTTCTGAATATTTAGATAATTATATCAATAAAAACAGAACGGAAGATAAAACACATGATGGTTATAGTGTAATTGTTTTTAGTGATACTGATTTTGAGTTTCTGGAGAATAAATATGATTTACCTGATAGCGATATATACATATCAAATCAATTTTATTATAGAATTATGGAAGATGAGACAGAGATTGGCACAGTGTTTAACAGTAGCGTGCTGAAGGAAATTGTTCTTTGCCAAGATACGGTATTATATTCTTCGACTGGTTCACAAAGAGTTGAAGGAAGTTGTGATAAAAAAATAACTGACATTCCAGTTATTGATAATGTCTTTTATCTTGAAACTTTAAATTACTCACCAACTATTATAGTTAAAGAATCATACTTTGATAAGCTAAGTAATTATTATGGAAATGTCATTTTTGATGAAGACGTTTCTATAGAGCAAAGGAAGCAAATAACAACGATTATAGAAAATAGTGGCATAAATATTAATATAAGAACTCGTGAATATTTAAAGTTTGACAAAGCAATAAAAGAACTATTTGCTGAAAATAATTTAGATATATCAAACCAAAATGATTTTTATTATTATAATTTGCTTGCAGAAAGTGAAGCAGAAATTAGAACTTATAACACGATTACTTCTGCTATTTATATTTTCTTGTTTTACGTAGGAATGATTGCTGTTTTGAGTATCTATAATACTATTTTTGCTTCTAATGAACTTAGGAAAAGAGAATTTGCTATTCTTCGTAGTATTGGTATGGAAAGGAAAGGTTTTATTAAAATATCCATTTTAGAAAGTATTATTTTATCACTTAAATCTTTAATATTTGCTATCCCAGCTATTTATATAATTATTAATTTAATATTTAAAATATTTAACTTTCAAGTTAATATAACAGGAGATGATAATTATGGCTTTGCATTAGTTCATCCACCGTATAGATATATGATTTATTGTTTTTTAGCTGTATTTGCAATCGTTCTTGTGACCAATTTATTAGCTACTAGAAAAATTCAAAAACAAGATATGATAAGTTTAATTAAATGATAATGATATAATATATTAAAATTAGAGGAGGATATATATGGAAAAAACTTTTGTTATGCTTAAACCAGATGCTGTTAAAAGAGGTTTAATTGGTAAAATTATTATGAGAATAGAAGATAAAGGCTTTAAAATAACTTCTATGCAAATGATGAATCCTGAGCGTTCTATCTTTGAAAATCACTATGCTCACCTTAGTGATGAATTTAGAGATAGTGTGATTGACTTTATGATTTCAGGGTCTGTTGTTGCTATGATAGTTGAGGGAGATAACGTTATTGAAGGAATTCGCAAGATGATGGGTAAAACTAAATGGCAAGATGCTATGCCGGGTACTATTAGAGGTGACTTCACTAATACCACAACTTTTAATTTGATTCATGGTTCTGATTCTAAAGATAATGCTGAAATAGAAATTAAAAGATTTTTTACAAAATAAGACATATGATTTACACATTTCTATTGACTTATGCTACTGTTTTTAATATAGTAAAATTGTAAGGTAAGGGGAAGATTCTAATTTGAAAAAAGGACAATTAATTTTGGTGGTAATATTAATTATCATAATTGGCATTATCACATATTTGGTTACGGAGAATATCAAGCAGGAGAAAAATGACGAAAAAATTATAGCTTTAGCGTACATGTCAGATCTTGATTTGGAGTTATTTAAAGAACTATTGGCTAATAATGATAATCCTAATATTCCAAGTGTGATAACAACTAATACAACTTTTTTCACTAGTGATAGTTCACCAGCTTGTGTTTCATTAACAATTGATCAAACTGATTACAGTTATGACGGTGTTATTGTTGTTGATAAGTATGGCTTCATTATTGAAGATAGCGCTATTACTTCTACTGCTATTAGTAAAACTAATACAAAAATAGAATGTTCCAATTAAAATCCAGAAATTCTGGATTTTTTTGTTTTTTTCTGTCTTCTATTTTTACTTGCGCAAGAATATAATTATGGTATAATGGTGATAGGATGTGATTGCATGAGAGTAGTTATAAGTGCTGGCGGAACAGGTGGCCACATTTACCCAGCATTAGCTATTATAAATAAAATAAAGGAAAAAGAACCAGATAGTGAGTTTTTATATATTGGAACACATAATAGAATGGAAAAAGACATTGTACCTAAATATAATATACCTTTTAAAACTATTGAAATATATGGCTTTAATCGTAAAAAATTGATGTCTAATTTTAAGACCATTAAAGCCTTTATTAAAAGTTATTATGAAAGTAAGAAAATGATTAAAAACTTTAAACCAGATATTGTTATTGGGGTTGGAGGTTATGTAACAGGACCTGTTATTTATGCTGCTAACAAACTGGGTATTAAAACATTTATTCATGAACAAAATAGTATTCCTGGTAAAGCTAATCTTCTTTTAAGCCATTATGTTGATAAAATAGGGGTATCTTTTAAATCATCTAATAAATATTTTCCTGAATATAAAACTATTTTCACAGGTAATCCTTGTAGTGAAGACGCTACTAAAAAAGAAGCAATTAATAAAAAAAGCTTAGGTTTAGATAGTGATAAAAAATTAGTACTAGTTGTGATGGGATCGTTAGGATCTAGTAAAATTAACGATTTTCTAATAAAAACTATTTCCTTATTTAATAATAAAAATTATGAAATATTGTTTGTAACTGGTAAAGATTCTTACCAAAAAATCAGTAAAAATAAATTTCCAAAAAATGTTAAAGTTGTTCCATATGTTGAAGAAATGACTAGAATAATGAAAAAAACCGATGTCATGGTTTCAAGAGCTGGGGCTTCAACACTAAGTGAAATAATTGCTTTAAATGTTCCCACTATTTTAATACCAAGTCCTTATGTAGCTAATAACCATCAATATAAAAATGCTGTTGATTTATTTGACAAAAAAGCAGCTTTAATGATTGAAGAAAAAGACTTACAAGGGGATATTTTAGTAAGAACAATTGATAAGCTAATTGATAATGAAACTTTAACTAATGAGTTAAAAGTAGCCTTAAATGACTTTAAAGTAGAAAAAAGTGCAACTAAAATATATGATACCATTAGAACATTAATAGATAGGAAGTAATATATGAATATAGATAAAGAATTAAAAAAAATAGTCAAAGGAAAGGTTTTAAAAAATGAACGATTAGAACTTTATAATACATATAGAATCAAAGGAATAATTGATTATGTTGTAAGTGTTGAAAGTATTAATGAGTTAGTTGAACTTTTAAGCTTTCTAAAACAAAATAATATTAAACATAAAGTAATAGGTAATGGGTCCAATATTATTTTTGCTAATAGTTCTTATCATGGTGTTTTAATAAAACTAACAGAGATAAAAAATATTAAAATAACTGATACTAAAATAGTAGTAGGAGCTGGGTATAATTTAGTTAAACTAGCAATGGAAACTTCTCGTTTAGGATTATCCGGTTTAGAGTTTGCAACAGGTATTCCAGGAACAATTGGTGGCGCAGTATATATGAATGCTGGAGCTTATAAGACTGATATGGGATACATAGTTAGTGAAATTAAAGTTTTAACGCCTAGTCTTGAAATAGAAACTTTATACAATTGCGATTTAGATTTTCATTACCGAACTTCGTTTTTACAAAAGAATCCTGGTTACATTTGTTTAGAAGCAACAATTGTTCTTAAAAAAGGAAACAAAGATATTATTAAAGATTTAATAGAAGAACGTAAGAAAAGACGTATTATGACCCAGCCTTTAGAATATCCAAGTGCTGGTAGTGTTTTTAGAAATCCTGATAATGACTATGCCGGTCGCTTAATAGAAGAAATTGATTATAAAGGGAAAAACATAGGTGGTGCTTATGTTAGTGAGAAACATGCTAATTTCATTATTAACAAAGATAATGCTACGGGCAAAGATATTATTAGTTTGATTGAAGACATTAAAAGCAAAGTAAAAAATAAATACAATGTTGAATTAAAAGTTGAACAAGAAATAGTAGAATAGGTGATAGCAGTTGACATCTAAAAAAGTAACTAAAAAAATAGTTAAAAAAAAGAAAAGAAAAATTAATTTTCGTAAACTAACTTTAACAGTTATTTTTTTGGTGTGCTCTTATTTAATGATAATAATTTTATTAAATTTAAAAATAACCAATATATATATTGGTAACAATACATATTTATCTGATCAAAAAATTATTGATTTAGCTAAAATTAGTAATTATCCAGCTACTATAAAAAACAGTTCAAAAGTCATTGAAAACAGATTAATAAAAAGCATTTATATTAAAAGTGTTAAGGTATATAAAAAATGGTTAACATCAGTATATATCGAAGTAGAGGAAAATAATCCTTTGTTTTATAATTTGAATACTGAAAAAACGGTTTTATCAGATGCTAGTGAAACAAGTGATATTTTTTCAGTTCCCACTTTAATAAATGTTGTTCCTGATGAACAATATAAAGAATTGATAACAGTAATGAACGATATTGATAGCGATATTTTAAAACGTATATCAGAAATAGAATATGATCCTAATAGTGTTGATAGCTATAGATTTTTATTATATATGAATGAT
>JAQUUG010000060.1 GCA_028693965.1 Bacilli bacterium | reverse complement strand
TATTAGTTTCTCTTGCAATACCTCTTCCTTGATGATCAAAGTCTAATATTAAAGTATCCATATTTTTATTCATAATATTCTCCCTATCTTGACATGCAACAGTTATTCAAAAAAAACCTTATTTTAATAAGGTATAAAAAACAAAAGCACTAGCTACTATTATAACAATAAATAATATAATAATAACTGCTTTAATTAGACCATTACTCTTCTTTAATGAATCTTTTAGTTCATCAAAATCCTCATTTTTAAACTCCATACTTGAGGTATAAAAAGTTTTATCAATTTCTTCTTTAATGGTTTCTTTAGGCACTTTTTTAGTTTCTTCTAAAATATTTTTAACTGATGTTAAATCATTTGCGCATGTATTATTTAAAGATTGTAATTCTGAAAGCATATTCAAACTAAGTTCTTTATCACCAAGTTTATTTAGTAAACTAGTATTTGTTATTGTATTAATTAATTCCTTTAATTCATCATCATTAGTTTCTTGTTCTTTAATTTTTAAGCCTTTTAAGATATCATACTGCGTATTTTTTAAACTGCGAGGCTCATCATCGGGTTTTTTTTCATCTTTTGCTTTACTAAGAACATCTCTAATATCATATACTTTTTCTTCTTCTAGAGAAGTTGTAACAAAAACAGGTTCTCTTTTTTTTACAACTTGATTAGAGGCATTTTTAGGTTCAACATTACTTCGTAAAAGCTCTCTTATTTTCATTATATCAATTTCGTTAGATTTCTCAATAGGCTCTACCTTTTCAATATTAGTATAATCAATATTTTCATAGATTTCTCTATACAAAGATTCATTCAACTTAGTCCTTTTTTTAGTATCTAAGTCAACATTATAATACTTTTCCATCCTTGTTTTCATTTTTTCACCTAATTTCATTAAATTATAAATATCATTGTAAATATAATAACACATTTTAATGTATTTTTAAACTATTTACTTGCTTTTTGTTCCTTTTTTACATATAATTGTAAAAGGAGGTTCATATGAAATTAGAAGTTAATCCTAATGCTTGTATTAGTTGTGGCGCTTGTAATGCAATAGCTGGAGAAATATTTGATATGGAAGATACAGCTATAGTTATTTTGGATCCTATTCCTGAAGAGCTTGAAGAAGCAGGAAGAGACGCTATGGAAGGGTGTCCAACGGGCGCTATATACGAAGTTACAGATGAAAAAAATACTGATGTTAAATAAACTCAGTATTTTTTATTTCTTTTTCATCTTTTGTAATACTACCTTTAATTAAACAATTTGAGCTAAGCTTTTTAATATATTCTAATTCCCCTTTATTATCAATATTAATAAATATAGGTTTTACCTTTAAACCAAGTAACATCTTAATAATACTTTTTAAAAGGACATTAGTCTTTTTTTCGTTCATTGATTTAATCAACAATATTTTATCTATTTTAATATAATCAACATCAACCACAGCAATTAATGATAATAAATACGTATTAAAATATAAGTTAAAGTTTTCAATACATATAGAAAAACCAATATTTTTAATTTTTGATAAAACATCAATTATATGATGATTTAATCTAATGTTATCATTAATTTTAAGTGACAAACATATTTGTTTAGGACTAAGATGGTTTTTTTTCATAGCATCTTGTAAGTAACTAACTAAATATTGTCCACAATTGTTTACTGTTTCTAGATGAACTGTTAATAAATATTGTTCTTTATTGTTTAAAGTTGGAATAACATTTTCTACAATTTTAGTGATATTATTAAAATCAAAATTTTTCAGAAAACTACTACAATTTAAAAACCAGTTATCCTTGTTATCTTCATAATCACTAAAACAATTTTTAACAACAATTTCATTCATAATCTTTTTCTGACACTCTATATCATAAATACCTTGTATTACATGTGAAAGTGATGAATAACAAATAAATTTTTCTAGTTCTTCACATGTATTATTTAAATTTCGTGATTCTTCTAAAATCATTTCATCATAATAATCAAACATATTACCATTTTTTTTAGCATAATCTAATGTTATATCAGCTTTAAATAAGGTACTTTTTAAATCCAAATCACATTTTTTGATTCCGACATTGAATTTAAATTTTACCGGTGTTTTTTTCTTTTTACAACAATTACTTATTTCTTGATAAAGTTTTTCTAGTTTAGAAGCTATCATTTGATTCGAATAATAAGTTATAATGATAAATTCATTTTTGCTTCGCTTAACTAACAACGAATCACCAAAAATTTTTTCTAAAAAAGACACAAAAATATTTTGACAATTAGTATTAAAACTAGATTTATTATCACTTAATGTTTCTTTAATCCCATTTATATCAACTGATAATAAATGAAAATTACTTAATTTAATATATTTGTTATAATTCTTAACTAAATAATCGATTGTATTTAGCTTTTGTAAAGTATTAGCACCGGTTTTCAATGTTTTCACTCCTTTGTGATTACTGCTTCATTAAATAATTTTTTTACTTCTTTAGGATTAAGGTAACGATATTCACCTGAATTTAATCCTGATAAGTTTAAGAAAGATAGACTTTCTCTTTTTAATTTCACAACTTCACAACCTACGGCTTCAAACATTTTTTTAACTTGATGATTTTTTCCTTCATGAATAGTTATTTCAATAATGGACATAAGCGTTTTTTTGTCATATTTACTAATTTTTACTTTAGCTTTAGCAGTTTTATAACCATCAATAACAAGACCCTGTCTTAGACATTTTAGTTTATCACTATTGATAATTCCTTTTACTTTAGCTACGTAGACTTTTTCAATTTCATTTTTAGGATGCGTTAAAGCATTAGCCAGAAAACCATCGTTAGTAAGAAGTAATAACCCTGTGGTATCATAATCTAATCTACCAACTGGATAAATACGTTCTTTAGTAGTAATTAAATCAATAACGGTCTTTCTGCCTTTATCATCAGAAACGCTTGATATTACTCCACGTGGTTTATTAAGCAAAATATAAACTTTTTCGCCTTTTTCTAAGAAATGATTTTCCACTTCTATTTTATCTTTATCACTAACTTTAGTGCCAAGTTCCGTTATTTTTATGTCATTGACATAAACCTTACCTTGCTTAATAAGTTCTTCCGCTCTGCGTCTTGAACAATATCCTAAATTAGCTATAACCTTCTGTAATCGCTCCATCCAAATCACCTAGGAGATATTATACATGATAGTTAATTAAAAAACAAGCCTACAATTACAATTCCGCTAATTATTCCAATTAAATCGACTAATAAGCCTACCCATAAAGCATGTCTAATCTTTTTTATGCCAACACTACCAAAGTACAATGTAAGCACATAAAAAGTTGTTTCTGTTGATCCTTGAATAACTGAGCCGATACGGCCAATATAACTATCAGGACCATATGTTTCAAATAAATTATTAAGGAGTGCGAGAGTAGATCCCCCAGAAATTGGTCTCATAATAGCCATAGGAATAATTTCAGCTGGAATTTGAAAACTTTTTAATACTGGATTAATAGCATCTAGAAAATATCCTAAAATATTACTTTCTAAAAACAAATTAATTCCCAGTATCATTCCTAAAATACAGGTAAATAAAGTTGGAAGCATATCAAAAGCTTCTTTAGCGCCATCAACAAAAACATTATAAATATCCACTTTTTTATATAATCCATAAGCAACAATAAATAATACTAAACAAGGAAGCATTAAACTAGAAATATAAGTTATCATTTTACTTTTCTCCTTGCTACAAAATAATCAATTAATACAGCGCATATCATGGAAATGCTAGTCGCAACAATACAAGCACCAACTATTTCTGTTGGATGAGCACTTTCATACATCATTCTCATTGATATTACTGTCGTTGGTATCAACGTTACGCCACTAGTATTAATGATTAAAAAAGTAATCATTGATCTAGAAGCTGTATCTTTTTTTTGATTAAGTTTTTGAAGTGATTGCATGGCTTTCAAGCCAAAAGGAGTAGCAGCACTGCCAAGTCCAAACATATTGATTACAATATTAGATGCAATAAAACCAAGTGATTCATGACCTTTAGGTATTTCCGGAAAAAGTTTTCTCAAAAAAGGTGATATAGCGTTTGCTAACAAGTCTAAAAGACCTGCCACTTTGGCAATATTCATAATTCCAAGCCACAAAGCAACAACAGGAAATATTTTTATAATTAATTCTAACGATACTTTAGTGCTATTTAATATTTCATAATTTACTTTATCTAAATTCCCCGTTATAACGCATACTGTAATTCCTACAATGATAAAAAAACCCCATATTTTATTTACCATAAGTTTTTTAACCATTTAAAGAAACTAAACTTTGTAGCCTCTTTTTCCTTTCCTAAATATATATCCGTTTGGTAGATAACTTCATCGCCTAAAATTACTTGCACACTACCTACAATATCATCTTTTTTATAATTATATTTTTTTTGTAAAACAAACTTCAAATAAATGCTATCTAACTCATTATTATTCATTAAATATGAATAATCTTCTTTAATGTATAAATAATATTCATTATAATAAGTTTCATCAATAATGTTTATATTACCATGTTTTAATATTTGATATTTTTTAAAACTACTAAAAGCTTCTTCATATAAGCTTTTGTGATCAAGAAAATCATTACCATCATTTAATGTAACCACAACTAAGTTGATATTATCTTTAGAAGCTGTAGAAACTAAGGTTCTTTTAGCAATATCTGTGTATCCCGTTTTCCCTCCCGTTGTATATTTATAAGTTGTTAATAATTTGTTTTTATTAGTCCATGAATAAACATTCATGTTAGTTGAAACACTATATTTTTTAGTAAATACTATTTTTTTATATAAATTATTTTTCATGGCATAGCTTGTTAAAAGAGCCATGTCATACGCGGTTGATAAATTACCACCATCATCATCAAGCCCACTAGGATTATTAAATGTTGTATTTTTCATACCTATTTCTGCAGCTTTTTTGTTCATCATAATAATAAAATTATCAACACTACCCCCTACGTAGTTAGCAATAGCCAAAGCAGCATCGTTTCCACTGCGTAGCATTAAACCATAAATCAAATCCTTTAGGGAAATTTCTTCTCCTTCTTTAATATATATTCCCGAGCCATAGGCTTTATTTATTTCACTACCTATTGTTACTATATCATCTGTTTTTCCTGACTCAACTGCTAAAATAGCTGTCATTATTTTACTTATACTTGCGATACTCCTAACATTATGAATATCTTTAGCATAAATTACTTTGCCACTATCTTGATCCATTAAAATAGCTGAAGTGGCTGAAGTTGAAAAGGCTTGTGATGAAATAGGAATTAATAATAATATAAATGCCATTAATAGTTTTTTCATTCTTATCACCTATAAAAAGATATGAAAAAAAGGACTAGTTTAGTCCTAATAAATATACGTTCCATTAATCTTAGATTCATTTGTTTCACTAATTTGATCCATTTGCCACTTACCATCATTTTTTGTTAAAGTCAGTTCTAACGTATAGGTAACGGTTTCTTTATTACTTTCTAATAATTCTAAACGATAGTCCATAAACATACTTTCACTATAGGTATCTGTTTCATCATAGAAAGCTTCAGGATTATTGTTAAAATAAACATCAGCTTCAGCTAAAGCCTTAGCATTATCTATGACTTCAATTGCTACCGTTACTGTCGCTTCGTCACCATCAATTGTTTCATCTTTAATTTTATAAGTTATATTTTGATAGTGGTTTTTCATTATAGAAATGTATTTATCACGCTGCTCAGTATTAAACCTTTCCTCCTCTTGCGCTAATTTTTCTAAATCACTAATAACATCTTCATCTAATGTTTGATATTTTGCAAGGAACATTTCCACTTGTTTAGTTGGGGTATTAGTTAAATCTGACATACATCCTGAAACCGTTAATAGAACAAATAAAGCTATAATTATCTTTTTCATTGGTTGCCTCCTATTAGTAGTATGTTAAAAAATTTTTTTTTTATTGCAAAAACATAAAAAAACTAGTTAAAAGTATAACTAGTTATATTTTATTTACCAACTGGCATGACACTAATTGAATTAGCAATATCTAAAAGTTCATCAATAGAAACAGTATCGGAAACTAAGTAATAATCCATTCCTTCTACAGTCCATGTAACAGATGTGTCCGATACAGCAGCAATTGTATTAGCAAGAACAACTGGCTCACCATTCATTGGAATGCTTATTATTTCTTCTTCTACAGATGCTGTTTCTTGAATAAACATAAACGGACTATCCCCAGAAAAAGTTAAAATTATACGTTCACCATCTTCTTTAGTAACACGATCTTGACTAGTAAGTTTTGTATTTTCAGGCATATACATTGGATATATTATATCATCAATATTAGCCGTTGTTTCCGTTTCTTCTTCAGTAACGCCACTCATATTTTCTTTTAAAGTAAAGTAATCATTATTAAATGTTGCACTTAAATCAATAGACTTAAATATCATTTTTATTTGAACTTGTTCATCTGCATTTAAAACATGAACTTCTGTTATATTAGCATCTTTATCGACATAAATATTTTGTTTAACTAATTCACTATTGTTAGAATAATTAACTTTTGTCGTAATTTCATAACCATTATCATTTGTTTTTACCGTCCTATTAGTGTCACTTTTAATATCGTTTAGTAGGGTTTGCAATAGATAACTTTGTGAATTATTGTATGGCCA
>JAQUUG010000004.1 GCA_028693965.1 Bacilli bacterium | reverse complement strand
TCTAACGACTCCGAACCATCATCAACACCGAATAACATATGGGTGTGCATATCAATCATATTAAACCTTCTTAATAATGGTAATATTTACCATAGTAGTCTTTTTTAGGAACTTTTTTTTGATTTAAAACAATTCCCGCTATTTGAGCTCCAACATTTTTAAGAGATTTAACCGTTTGTTCTAAATCCTCATTTGTTGTTTTATTAGCAGCAGCTACAATAACCGTTTCATCAACTCTTTTTGATAAAACTAATGAATCTGATACTCTACTAATAGGAGAAGAGTCAATAATAATTAAATCATACTTTTCTTTTAAATATTCAAGATTTTTTAAAAAACGATCTGAACTTAATAATTCTAACGGATTAGGAGGTACAATTCCAGCAGTAATTAATTCGACGTTTTTAACTGATGTTTTTTGAATGAAATTTTCAATTTCAACATTGTCGCCACCAATTAATAAGTTTGATAAACCCGTTCTATTACTAACATTAAATATTTCATGTTGTCTGCCCCTGCGCATATCACAATCCATAATTAATACTTTACAATCAGATTGAGCAAAAGCAACGGCTAAGTTAGAACTAATAAAACTTTTCCCTTCACCTGGATTAGTACTAGTTACTAAAACAGTTTTTAATTTTTTGTCAATTGATGAAAAAAGGAGATTAGTTCTAATGGTTTTAATTGATTCTGATATATAAGATTTAGGATTTTTTAAAGTTGATAAATTAATATCCACGTTTTTCATCTCCTTTTGCTTTTAAAGGTACAATCCCAAGAACTGGAACACCTAGTTTTTCTTCAATCATTTTTTCATCTTTAATAGTGTTATCAAAATAATACATCATAAATACAATCCCAAAGCCTAAAATAAGTCCAACTAAGACAAAGATAATTGTATATTTTACATAACTAATATTGTATGGCTTGCTAGCTTCTTCAGCCATGTCGATAACTGAAATATTTTCAATATTATAAATATCGACTATTTTTTCTTCAAAAACCTGTGCTACTTCATTAGCAATATTATCAGTTTCTTCTTGATTATCACTTGCTACTGTTATTTCAATTAATTCAGTATCAGATACTGATGATACCGTAATCATTTCTGATAGTTCTTCTATATCATAAGATAAGTTTAATTTTTCAATAACCTGACTTAAAATATTACGACTTTTTATTATTTCACGATAAGTTGGTATCAAATTTTGATTAATTTGAATATCACTTTGTGTAATACTAGTACTGTTTTCATTTACCTGATTAAGTACTAAAGTTGTTGATGATTGATACTTTGGTACTTGCAAATATATTTGATAAAAAACTCCTATTAATCCTATTAATAATGGCAATAGAAAAATTATTAACCATTTACTTCTAAAATAATCTAACATTTCTTTTAAACTGACTTCTTCCATGTTTACCTCCAAACATTAACATTATATCATAAATTATTACTATTTAATATGTTATATATCATTTCTTTTGCGTTTTCTATCGTGCTTTCATCTGGCACCATGACATATAATTTGCTTTTACCATAAGTATATGTATATTCCATACTTCCTACTCCATCTAAACTAATAGATGTAACATTAAATCCTTGCATAGTGTTTATCTGATTTTTGACTAGATTTGTTATTTGCGTAGAATTAAGATTAGTAGCAAAATTATTGTTAAGTGCATCAATAATATTTAAATAATCAAGTAATAAAGTTTTTGATTTACTGACCTTTTTAATAATAGCTTCAATTACTCTTTCTTGATTTTTACCACGAGCACGATCACCGCCTGGTAAAGTGTATCTTTCTCTTACAAAAGCTAGTGTCTTTGAACCATTCATTGTATTATAACCTTTTGTATACGTATAACCACCTGATGTAAAAGTATAATCAGAATACACTTCTAAGTCCCCTATTTTATTTATTAGTTCAATTAATGATGTGAAGTTTATTTTGACATAGTAATCTATGTCAATATCTAATAAGTTTTCTATTGTAGCAACTGAACAATCAATACCATAAACTCCTGAATGAGTTAGTTTATCTTTTATTCCGTCTTTACCATCAAGATAGACATAATAATCTCTTGGAATATGTATTAATAATATTTCTCCGGTTGTTAAATTAACCGTTGCGACGATATTAACATCACTTCTAGATACAGTTGAGATATCACCATAAGTATCAATCCCACTAATGTATACATTAAATACTTCATCAGTTTTTGTTTCTACTTGTGGATTATCAATACTAATCTCAATAGTAATCGTTTTTAGTATTTTAATTTGACTAGCAAAATCTTCATTATTTTCTTCAATCATTTCTTCTAACGAAGATAGTATATATAAACCATCTATTTCACCGTTTAATAAGTTTTCACTAAGGACATCTAAATCATCAATGACTGATGTATAATCAATCATATTTATTAGTGCTTGCAAAGCGTTAGCACTAGTACTTGGTGTAAGACCAATATTTTTATTGTTTAATTCATCAATATTATTATATTGATTTTCTAAAACTATTAAGTAATATTCTTCTGTTTTATAAGTACTTACTATATTGTTTAAAAACCCTAATGTTTTGACAATATATAAATTTAATATAAAAGATCCTAAAATAATGATAATACTAGTAATATTAGCTATTATTTTAATTACTTTATTGCTTTTTGTTAGAGTTGCTAAAGATATAAATAAAATAATTATTAAGTATATAATTCCAACAACAATTAAGTATTTGTTTGGAATCACATTTATTTTATGAATAAGATATCCCGTTACAATTGATACTAAATATAACAAAATTAATAATATTTTACTTTTCATAATTTACTACTTCCTTATCTTTAAGTATATTAATATACCAGTTAATGATCCTAGAGAATCTATTAACACATCTAATACTCTACCTGTTCTCCCTATTACTAATAATTGATGAAGTTCATCAGATATGGCATATATTATACACGATAATAAGGAGATTAAAATTATTTCTTTAATTTTATAATTAGTAAATAAGTTAGCTACTAATATTCCGAATATCAAGTATAAAGTAAAATGGGCAGTTTTTCTAACAATAACAGTAGTATTTTCAACAATGTTATTTACTTCATCATTGCTTAAGGAATGGTTAGTAACAGTATTAACAGTATCTTTTACAACGTTGTCACTAAGAGTTAGTGATTCATCAGCTTTTTGTTGTGAAAATATAAATATTAATAGCATCCATAAGATTACTAATAATGTAGATATGATTTTATTTTTCATAGTGGTCTCCTTATTGATAATATGGTTTAATAAATTGCTAGAGTAAATATTACTTATATTTATATCAATATAAGTAATATATATGCATATGATATTAAAATAAATTAAGCATTATTTAATACTATGTTTAAACCATGGATTTAAATGGTTCCCATTATTGCAATGAATTATTTCTCCAGACAAACATTTTGAAAAATTGCTTGATAAAAACAAAGCAATTTCAGATACTTCATTAGCCGAATATTTTCTTCCACTAATATAATTTTCAGCAAACAAATCATCTGTTTCTCTTATTTTTGTCATTGAAGAAGCAGTAACACCTGGGGCGATACCATTCACTCTAATATTGTTTCTAATAAATCTACAAGACAATCCTTCAATTAAATTATTAATTGCTACTTTAGTTAATCCATATGGTAAATAATCACATTGATTACCTCTTTCAGAAGTTATAAAAATAATACTTGCGTCAATATTTTTTTTGTTAATTATTCTTCTAATGTAATTTTGTGATAAAAAATATGCACCTTTAAAATTTGTATTAAATTGATTATCAAATTCTTCTTCAGTAACATCAAAAAAATCTTTTTCATGCAACGATATTCCAGCATTATTAATTAAAATATCTATTTTCCCATATTTTGCGAAAACAAAATCCAGCATTTCATCATGCTTGTTAATATTTTGAACATCATTAATAAAATAATCAGAAATATCATACTTGTCGCAAGCTTTTAATAATTTTTCAATATTTCTTCCAGATATAATAACTTTTGCTCCTTGTTCGACAAACTTTTTTGCAATAGATAAACCTATACCATCACTTCCACCAGTTATCAAGACAACTTTATCCATCAGTAATTTACTTGGTACAATATTACTTACATTGACATAAACTTTATCTTGTTTAAAATCATATAAAATATATTTAATGGCTCTTTTTAAATATGCATTTATTCTCATTTTTCTACCTTCCAATAACTTTTTTTAATTTATCTTTTGTTCTATTATTTAAAGTTTTGCCTAACTTTTCTTTTATTTGCCCTTTTAAAGATTTCTTTATAATTCTAATTTGTTTTAATGCATCACTTTCATTTTCTGTTTCTGTAAACACTTCAAATAAAATTGGTTGTCCATATGTACAATTATTGGTAAATTCCGAAATCACCTCATAAAATTCTTTTTTATTTGATGCAGTTAAATATTTGAACCCCAAATTTTCACAATAATTTTTTATCAATGTAATAGATTTATTACCATAATGGCCACCAGCAGCAATATATTTGTCAGCATCTTCTCCAAATTGAGAAGCTATATGAGAATAATTTCTAAATTCTATCCCCTTGCCATTATTAATTACCATAATTCTCATTTTGTTATTTATATGTCTATTTCCTAGACTATTCATATCATAGAAAAATGCTAAATCACCACAAATACAGAAAGATAGGTTTTTTGATGCGAGTGATACTCCTAATAGTGAAGAAATTGTACCATCAATTCCAAAACCTCCAGTATTACAATATACAATTTGTTCTTTTAATAGTGGACAATAATTCCAACTTCTTAGTGTATTTAAGATTCCTAAAAATAAATTTGAATTAGTTGGCAACTTATTATATAAATTTTGAGCTATCCAAGCATTTGAAAAAGGTAATTCAGGAATAATTTTTCTAAAATTGTTATCTTCTTTTAACCATTCTTTATATAAACTCATACTACTTCTTCCTCTACACATTTTATTATATGTACGAAAAAAGTAACTTTCTGACATTTCAAAAACATTTTTAATAGGATAATTTCTATGTCTTATTTCACCATCCAGACTGATACGCCAAGATGATTTGGTATTAAATTTAATATAAGATCCAGAAATTTCTCCAATATCAATAATAATATCAAAAATGTTGCATGGTGCAATATATGCATCCTGTTGCATTATCAAAGAAGCACTAATGCCATATTTTCCAGTATAATTACTAGTTTGATCACATAAGACAACTGAATTATATTTTTCGCAGAATTCATCAATTTGATTTAATAAATCATCACTCATTCTCTTATGCGTTCCAACAAATATTCCCAATCTTTTGTTTTCAATTTTTGGTAAAGTATCTTCTATTGTATATCTTTCTATTTTCCTTATAACAGGCAATTTTTTCACATTAAAACTTTTGCTTGCAAAAGTAACATAATTTAAATGAACAGGACCACACCCATGTCTTGTTAGTTCTAATAATGCATTATTTACATTATTGATACAATTATTTTCATCCTCAATGCTACTAACGAAATCTATAAATATTGATTTTTTAAAAGTATCATTTAATTGATTTGTTCTATCAATCATTTGCGGTAAATTGTTACCTATTCTTTCCAACGGTGAAGTAGCAGTAAGTGCTAAAATAGGTAATTTCCTATAATATGCTTCAGTAAGACCTGACATATAATTTCTTGAAGCAGTTGCTCCTGTACAAGTAATAACAACCGGTTCTCTACTTTCAGCTGCTAAACCACATGCAATATACGCTGCTGATCGTTCGTCAACAGATGAATATATTTCAAAAAAATCATCATTTTGAATACTTCCAATAAATGTTACATTCATTGTTCCTGGGCTCGCAACCACCTTTCTAATATTATGTGATTTTAATAATGAAATTATTATTTGAACATTTTTTTCATCAGTGTATAAGTTATTCATATATAACTTCCTTTCATTTTTTTATCTTGCTTTTAATTGTTTTTTTTACAACTTTAATTTCATTTTTATTTGAAACAAAAAAATAAATTATTGCTATAATCATACCAAATAATTTTAAAATTATCAAATTACTATAATAACAAATGATTACTATAATCAATGTAATAATTGCGATTAGGTAGTATTTTAAATTAAAATTAATATGTATATACTTTTTACTTACATCCCATGCTCTATATATTGAAAAAAATAGATAAGAGCAAAGTGTTGAAACCGCTGCTGCATAAACACCAATGTAATTAATCAAAGCAAGATCAATTATTAAATTAACCACAGAAGACCAAATTGCTGTATTTGCAAGAGATTTGGTATCATTATTTGCCGCATAAACAACGCTAACTAATCCAACTATGACTTGAAAAATAGAGGCAATTATGACAATCGGAATCAAATTGTAAGAATCAACAAAATTATCGTTAATCAAAACATTAAATAAAATAGGCATAAATGCCAATAAGCATAAACCAAATGATAAAAACAAGTTAAAAATCATTAAAAATATTTTATTAAAATATTCAACAATATCTTCGTCTTTTATATGTAAAATAATAGATTCACACCAACTTTTATCAAAAATATTATATAATAAAACAATTATAGTGGAAAATTTATATGAAACTGATAATATTCCTGTAAATGATAATCCAAGAAAAACAGACACAATCACCCTATCAGAAGTATTAAACACCCACCATGATAGTGCATTAGGTACTAGTGGTAAAGAATATTTCATTAATTTTTTTAAATATTTTTGATCAAAATACTTTATATTAATTAGCTTATAGAGCTCTAATTTAACAAATATATAAATAATACCACTTATATATCATATTAATGTTCCCAATAACAACCCGTTTACTTTATAATGTAAAAAGACTAAAAACAATACATTATAAAAAATTGTAAAAATTGCTGTTATTACCCCTGCTATAGAATAATAATTGTTTTTTCCTAAACCCCTTGATATTTGTAATAATAAGTCGGAAAATATACTTGCAATTATTGTAATTGATAAAAACCACTTATAATCATTTTTAATCAAAGGATTTATCATTAAAAACAATATATAATAAACTGTAGAATTGATAATAATAAATATGATACTTGTAGAAATCAAGCTCTTTTGTTCGTTACAATCATCTCGGCATTCAACTAAATTTCTAAATAATCCCTGACTTATTTGTAAACTAATTATAGGAGATAACATAGAAATAAGTGTTGTTAATAAATCCGCAATTCCATATTCTGTAGTAGATAAAACACTAGTATACAATGGTAGTAATAAAAATGACAGCAATTTAGTACATATTATTCCAATAAAAATTATTATAGTATTCTTAGCTAAATCTCTACTTCTACTCATTTTTACCACTTTCTATCGAATTGTATAACCAATTTAATGATTTGTTTCTTGCTATATCCAATAATAAATTAACTTTTTGCCAATCAATATTATCATTAATAGCACATTCATATTCAGACATATTTGTAATAATCCGATTATTTAATTTTAAAGTATTTAGAATAGTTGTTAATCTGTCTTGAAATGTTGATAATACAACATAAAAGTTCTTATTAAAAATACATGCTAAAGCAGTACCATGGAAACTTGTAGTAATAACATAATCAGAATAATATAAAAGATTTACAAATTCTTTTGGTCCCGTTGAATAATATGATTTTTTATCACATTTGTAATTATTATTCAAATCATGTTTGTCAAAATATACAATTTTTATTTTTTTTTCATTGGCAAATTTATTTACAAAATTGATAAACAATTTGTTTGAATTATTTACACTATAAACAAATATATATTTTTCTTTTTCTATCCTCTCTTTATCTAAAAAATTAATCCACATATTTTTTGTTAGCAACAGAGTTGGATCTAAAACAACATCCACAGGTTCAACACCATTTTCAATGATATATCTCTTTAATTTTTCTTCTCGAACAGAAATGAAATCAAAAGATTTTAGTTTATCAAAAAATTCTTCTTTATTATTTTTGATATATTCTAAATTGCCACTACTTGCAGCATATGATATTTTCTTTGAGCCAGAAATACAATTCAATAAATAAACTTTATCTATACCATTTGTTAAAAATGGATTCCATACTTGATCACTACCTACAATATATACATCAGCTATTGGAATTATTGCATTATTATAATTATCAAAATAAGGAGATAATTTAAACTTATTTTTTCTAAATTCATTAAATAATTTAACCTTTGTACTTTCTTTTTTATAATTAATTATATCATTAGCAAAATGGTATATTGTTTTTATTGGATTAACATTTATTGATTTAAATACTTTATAATTATTTGAAATAAATTTATTATCATAATTTAATATTTCAGCATTATACTTTTTATCTAATATTGATTGTAGGGCATAAGCTTGCAGCACTGCTCCATAATTATTAGCTAAATGAAAAGTAACTATTTCAATTTTTTTCATAAATAATTTAATATATAACCAATCTTAAGTGATTAACGCAGCAGATTGATTCCTTTCTATTATATTTTTATTAGTTATAATATAACAACTCACGCTCTGTCAATTTGTTTCTATAAATTTACAGTTTAGATTGTTTTGAAATGATAAAAACGTCAATTTTTTATTTTAATCATTGATTAATTAGTTAACATTTAAATATTTTATATATTCAGCAGAATTACAAAATAGAACATTATGTAGAAAATTAATTAATGAACTAATTATTCATAATATATATGTTAAAATATAAGCTCTATTTGCTTATTTATAATGAGACAGATGGAATTATTATAGAAAATTTGTTTTTTTAAAAATAATAAAATGGGATCCTAACAGTGTAGCAATTTTTTAAAAATATCTGTTTTATAATTTTTAATTTAAAAGTGCTTAATATTTGAAAGTTAATTTCTAAATTTTATTTTCTTATATATATCTTCAATTATTGAAACACTTATTGAAGATTCAAATTTTTTAAATACTGTTTTATTAATTGTTCTACTATTTCTGTTAGAATTTTTAACTTTAATTATTTCTCTAATCCAAGTATTATCATCACTCGAATTATCACATCTTACTATTTTACTTGAAATTTCAATTTCCTTCGGTATACAATTAGATATTAAACACTTTAATCCTGATACCTGTGCTTCAACTACTGCAATACCAAATCCTTCAAATATTGATGGGAATAAAAATAAATCCATTGCAGACATATAATCATATACATTATTAATATTAGATAATATAATTACTTTATCAGCAATGCCATATTTTAATATTTGTAAATTAATTTCTTTCTTTAATTCTCCATCACCAATTAAGAGCAATTTAAAATTATCATTTTCTTTAAGTAAAAGATTAAAAATTGAAATGATTTTTTTATGATTTTTTGCATATGTAAATCGTCCTACATGCCCAATTAAAAAATCGTTCTTAGACAGTTTTAACTCATTTCTTATTTTTTCCCGTTTCAAACTAGAATATAAAAATTTATCTATCTCTATTCCATTATTCACAACATAATAATCACAATTATTATCTCTATAATAACTTCCAAATAAATCATCAATTGCGTCTTGAGAACAGCCAAAAAAAACATATCTACCTTTATATTTATTATTAAGAATTTTTAATTTACCATAATTTGATATTATTGATGTTTTAAATGGATTTTTTATTTTTCCAGCAACATGAGAATGTAAAATTAATGTTGCCTTACTATACTTCAATCCATAAATAATAGGTTCAAAAAAACTAAAAGACATTAAATTACAATGTATTATATCAAAATCATATAACAAATATAGATTTTTTAAATCTTTTATAAAATTATAAAAATTTTTTTTTCGAGATGTAATATAAATTAAATCTTTCTTTATCTCATCATAAAAAATATATTTGGTATCTTTAAAAACTAAAAATTTTACATTAAATTTATCTTTATTTATTAGTCTATATAAGTTTATTAAATATGTTTCAATTCCTCCAAGATTATCAGAGAATCCAATTAATAAAATGTTAACTTTCTTCAATCAAATCATCTCCACTCTTATTATTCTTATTAAAAATAATAATTAATTGCAATGGCAATAAGAAATTTATACTGGTGACAATTGTATTAGAATCGCATAAACCATATATTAAAAAAGAAACCATACAAATCAAAAATTTTTTATCAGCCTCATTTTTTTTAATTGATATGAAATTTAAAATTGAATATATGACATATCCAACATATCCATAGTCATAAAATAAAACTAGAAAAAAATTATCAATTGTGTAAGTGGTTGAGGAAAAATGAATTTTTCCTATCGGACTAGATAATAAACCATTCTTTATGAAATAAGACCAATTAGCCAATCTACCACTAAGCAAAAAATCTAATTGAACAAAAATGTTTTGATTATATAACATTACAAAAATTATTGTTAATATAGTTAATATGTAAAATAAATACTTTGATATTTTATTGAGTAAATGATAATTATTATTTTTATATATAAATATTAAAAATATTAAAATATAATAGCATGCAATACCAGTCCTTGACAATGAAAAATTATAAAATAAGATAGCAAAAGGCAGTGTTATTAGTACAAATAATTTTTGATTATCAAATGCATAATATCCGCTTATACAAATAAAAAAGAAATATAAAAATACAAAATTAGGATGAATATATCCCAAACTATATCTGATGATATTATATCTTGTAATATTATAACTTGGTAAAATACCTATTTTATTTAAAAATATTGTCAATAAAAAGCAAATTAACAGTGAGTAAAAATAATTTTTTGCAATTTGCTTGTACGAATCTTTTTCATTATAGAATGAAAATAATATTAAAATAGGAAATAATAAATTTGCACTTTCCGAATGAAAAACAGCAACAGCTAATAACACGGATAGAGTAATTATAAATATTAAATGTTTCTTTTGAAGTGTTTTTTTTGAACAAGCAAAAAATGTGACTATTCCCATAATAATAATTAACATATATAAAAATCCATTTGTAATCATTGGCCAATACATTATATTTTTATATAAGACAATTAAAAATATTAATAATATGTTTAACTTTTTTGTCATTTGTTTTTCCACTCCTTATTTCAAATCATATCATCATATATTGCCCCTAACCTAGAATAATAATTATCAGCATTTTCAATAATAATAGATTTTTCAATGGCCGATTTAGTTTTTAAATTATAATATTCATCACTAGATAGCAGCAAATTAATTTCATTAATAAAATCAGTATTATTATCACATAATCTTCCACAATAATTATCTACTATATCAGGCAACCCACCAATATTTGAAACAACAGCAGGTAATCCCAAAGACAAAGCCTCAAAAGCAACTAAACCAAAGCCTTCCCACTCACTACACAAAACAAATATTTTTGATGCTGCCATATATTTATAAGGATTATCTTTAAAACCTACATAATCTATTGTATTTTTCAAACCGAGATAATCCCTTTTTTTAATGCATTCAGACAATAATTCACCTTTACCAACCCAAACAACTTTAACATTTTTTTTAATTTTTCTGATTTCTTTAATAATTTCTATAAATTTCAGAGGATTTTTTTGTTTTGTTAATCTTCCAACACAACATATATCATACTTTTTTTTATAATCATCATTATTAACTTGTTTTATAATAGAATTACGATCGATTGGATTTCCTAAATTTATAATTTTTTTATGAATAAATTTAGAAAATATATACTCTTTTTCTATCGAATTAGAGACTGTTATTATTTTATCACTTTTAAGTCCCACGTATAATAATGCAAAACTAAATGGATGAATTTTTTTTAACCAAGGAGAATTATTATGTAAATGAGATATTAAAGGTATTTTACCTTTTTTTGAGAGTGCACAAATTGTACTCGCCTTATAGTCAGTAGCATGTAAAATATCAGGTTTATATTTATTAATAACACCATTAATTTCTTTAACACTCAATCTTCTTATCTCAATATATTTAATATCATTTTTTCTTAGAAAAGCATTAATATTCCCTCTTTTTGAAACCCAATAAAAATCATATTTGTCATTCAAAGATTTAATAATAGAAAAGTTAACAGATTCAGCTCCAGAAAAGTCATCAGTACTCATTATAAAAAATAATTTTAACATTTTGACAAATCCTTTAATTGATCAATTCTTTCCTGAAAAAATACATTATTGCTTTGTACATCCTTGGTTACAATGCTTCCAGCTGCTATAACACAGTTATCACCAATTTTCACACCTTTTAATATTACTACATTAGCTCCCACCCAGACATTATTTCCAATAACAACTTCTTTTCTAACAAAATCAAGTATATTTCTCCTGTAATCGTGATCATGATCAAATATCAATACATTTTGCCCAAAAATACAACCATTGCCAATGGTAATTTTTTTTTGGCAATTGATTGAACAATTATCATTAAAAAATACATTATTTCCAATCTCCAATATTCCACTATTATATACTCTTATGTTTATATCATCCCTAGATCTCATGTTTGATCCAATAATTACTTTAGCACCCTTTTTAATTACTAATCTAAAAGAGCAATTCATTAAAGGCGGTTTTTTAAATGAAATTCTAAACAAATAAATCAATTTATAAGTTAAAATTTTAACAATTCCACAAAACACACTTATAATTTCAAAAAGCATTTATAACACCTCAATTCCCTTTTATATGTAATTTTAAACTATTATTAATATAATTTTTAATATTTTTAGTATAAATTAATAATAACCTATATATTGATATGATCAATTGCTATATATTTTTTTTCTAAATTTTTAGTTTCATATTTTATATTAAAATTATTATTAGTTATTTCATTATAATTTTTGCTTCTTATAAAAGTTTCAACGTACTTTAAGATAATATTATTCCATTCATTTGTATCTTTTGATAAACTAACCAATATTGTTGAATCTAATACTTTAGTCTCTTTAGTCATATCATCAGAGAATACACATAATAATCCTGAAGCTTGTGCCTCAACTCCAACAACAGGAAGCCCCTCATATAAACTAGGAAGCAAAAACACATCCATAGCTTGATATAATTCATGAGCATCACCTCTTTGACCTAAAAACATTACAGAATTAGTTAAACTCAAGTTTTTCACTTTTTCTTTAATTTCTTCTTCTAAAGGTCCTTGCCCAACAAGTAATAACAAACTATCTTTTTTTTCTTTATGTATTTCATCAAAAATATCAATTAAAAATCTATGATTTTTTTGCTCTACAAATCTACCAACATGACCTATTACTAAAGTGTCATCACTAATACCCAATTCTTTTCTTTTTTTTATTCTAAGTTTTTCATTATAAGCAAATTTTTCTACGTCAATGGCGTTATTTAAAATATAAACTTTTCCTTCATCAAAAGTTTTGTCACCAAATAACCATCTACCAGCCAGTTCTGAACATGCAAAAAAATGGGTAGCATATACCTTAGAAAAAGGTTTTAATAGCTGTTTCAATAAATGCTTTTTCTTCTCTTTTTTATTAGTTGTAGAGTGACTATGAGCTATTCGCACAGGAATGCCCGCTTTTTTTGCTATTCTAAGTGGAAAAACAGATAAAGTGTTTATATGAGAATGAACTATTTTATAATTATTTAATTTAAATATTTTATATAATTCTTTTTGATATCTAAATAACTTTTGATATGGAGGAACAATAATAACACGCCCTCCTAATTTTTCTATTTCATCATAAGGAATATTAGTAGAATCTTCATCACAAATAAAATCAAATTGAATTTTATTTGTGTCAATATGCCTATAATAATTCATAACAACAGCTTCTACTCCCCCACCAAGCCATTTACCAATAACGTGTGCAACAATAATTTTTTTTTGCTTACTATCCATTTTATCACCACCATACTAAATAGAAAATTAAAACATATTTATATTATTTAGCACCCTTTTTTTTAATTACTATCCTAATAGTTTTGAATATACATTTAATATCTAAAGCTACACTACAGTTTTGAATATAATAATATTCCAACTTAAGTCTTTCACTATAGTCAATATCAGATCTACCATTACATGCCCACCAACCTGTAATTCCTGGGCGAACACTTTCATATATATTATGATTACCACTATGACTATCAAGTTCTCCATGTACAAGTGGTCTTGGACCAATCAATGACATATCACCTTTTAATATATTAATAAGTTGTGGAAGCTCATCCAATGATGTTTTTCTTAAAAGCTGACCTATTTTTGTAATTCTTGGATCATTAGAAAATTTCTGATTTAAATCCCACTCATCACGATAAGAATCTTGTTTTAACAATTCTATTAGAACATCTTCAGCATTTGGAACCATACTTCTAAACTTATAAAGATTAAAACTTTTACCATCTAAGCCTATTCTCTCTTGTTTAAAAAAAATAGAATCATAATCACCATTACAAATGCTTATAATTTTGACAATAACAGTAATCGGAAGTAAAAAAATGATTCCTATGACAGAAAAAAAGATATCAAACATTCTCTTAAAACCTTTGTAACAAATAACATTAATCTTTTCTAATAAAGTTGTTCTAGTATTAATCACTTCATCTACTAATAACATTTCTTTATCCACTGTAATTCACCCCATTCAATTACTGCATAAAATTAACTCCGTGTAATTAGTATATCACAAATTTTTCATATTTTCGACAGAAATATATTTTTTGTGTAAAATTTTTCAATATTTGAGAAAATAAAAGATATATTACTATTTTAGTTATAATTAATAAACACTACCATTTCTACTCAATAACCATAATTATATCATATGCATATAAAAAAGCTAACTATTCCTAGTTAGCCAAAAATGTGCCAAGTAAATCTAAAACATTATATAAACTATCAATAATTAAATAATAAATGTCTTTAAAAAAATGATTTTTAGCTTTAGAATTATTAATAACAATTAAAACTTCTTTATTATTCTCAATAATATCTATACTAGTATTATATCTACTATACCTTTTAGTAATTAAATCAATATCTATCTCATCTTTATCACCAAATAAATATAAATACTCTTTATTAATATAAACACTATTTTTAATAAAGTGTTTTAATTGATCTTTTATTAAATGATAATCACAAACAATATAATTAATCTTCTTTTTTTTATATTTTTTCTTAAACTCTTTAATAGTTACTTTTTTAGTAAACCAACTTTTCTTGCTGCCATCACTACCTATATTAGTACTTAATAACTCCACATAAGTAATATCATTATTTTTTTCCATGTCATCTAATAGTTTTTGATCATTTAAACCAATAGCTAAAACACTACCTTTAGCCTTTTTTAAATTATCAGATAAATACTTACTGATTTTATTCATAACTTAACCTAACTTTTTACGATAAGCAACTTCTGATGTGATAATATCATCAATATTATATTTTGTTTCAAAATGTAATATATCTTTAGCTCTTTGATTAGAAGCAATCAAGACATCAGGATCCCCAGCTCTTCTTTCACCAATAACATAATTAACATCGCCACATTTTAAAGCAGCTTCAATAATTTCTTTAACGGAATAACCATTATTAGAACCCAAATTAATAATTGTGCTGTCATTACCATCCCAAATATATTTAGCACCTAATAAATGAGCGTGCGCTAGATCAGAAACATGAATATAATCTCTAATACAAGTTCCATCTTCAGTATTATAATCATCACCAAAAACTGTAAACTTATCTCTAATATTTAATATTGTTTCAGCTACAATTGGTATTAAATGCGTTATTACCTTTTTATTATAGTTATACCCTATTTCTAAAGAACTATCAGCTCCTGCTACATTAAAGTATCTAAAAATAACATAATGCATATCATAAGCCTTACTATACCATTTAATCATATTTTCACAGACTAATTTTGTCTCTCCATAAGGATTAATTGGTTTTAATAAATCTTCTTCATAACACACACCATTAATAGGATTACCATACACCGCTGCTGTTGATGAAAAAATAATATTTTTAATATTAAATTCACGCATCGTATCTAATAAAAGTCTTACCCCTTCAACATTGTTTTGATAATATTCAGAAGGCATACTCATACTTTCGCCAACTAATAATTTAGATGCGAAGTGCATAACAACATCAAAAGGTTTCTTTTTACACTCTTCAAGAAACACATTAAATAAATCTTCTTTTTTAGTAATATCGCCATAATAGAAAGTCACTTTCTCTAAAATAGAAGTTTTTCTTCCTGTTGATAAATTATCTAATACAACTACTTCATGATCATCTTTTAGTAATTCTAAAACGGCATGACTACCAATATAACCAGTTCCACCTACCACTAATACTTTCATAAAAATCCTCCTTTAAAAATTATATCATTAAATACTTTATATGTAAAATAAATTATATCTACTTTTTGTCTATTAAAATATTGCTGTTTCTATAATTAATATCCTACATAATAATTTAATTTCTTACTTAAAAACAGCTACTATTTCTAGTAGCTGTTTAATATTACAAGATCAACTTAATTATTATTAAAAACTAAATCTAGTTTTTCTTTAATTTGATCTCTGCTAAATGGTTTAGCAATATAATCGGTAAATCCTTCATTAATATACTTTTCTTTTGAATCAGCTACTGCATCAGCCGTTAATGCAATAGTAGGTATATTAAACCTTGGATTTTCTTTTAATTTTTTAAAAGCTGTTTCACCACTCATATTAGGCATCATAATATCCATCAAAATCAGATCATATTCATTACCATCAACAATTTTATCTAAGCATTGTTTTCCATCATAACACTCATCAAGTTCAAAATTAAATGATGATAAAGCTCTTTTAGCAACTTTGATATTTAACATATTATCATCAACTATTAAAATCTTTTTGGAACCATAATGATATATATCATTAGTTTCTTTAGATAACTGATGAAGTTTACTAGTAGTATCATGTACTTCCTCTTTTGCCATTATATTTGTTAGTTTGCTAATTTTTTGAGGTATTTGTATCATAAATATTGACCCTTTACCAAACTGACTTTGAACGTTAATTTTCCCATTCATCATCTCAACTAATGATTTGGTAATAGCAAGACCAAGTCCTGTTCCTTCAGTAGTAGTATTTTTTTCAATGTCTAGTCGTTCAAATTTAGTAAATAATTTATTTATTTGTTCTGCTTTTATACCTCTTCCAGTATCTTGGCAAGTAATAATTATTCTAGATGTGTTTTTATTTATATTATTAACACATTTTACACTTAAATTAATAGTTCCAGCATCAGTATATTTGATTGCATTAGAAAGTAAATTATTAACAATTTCTTTAATATGGACTTTATCTCCAATAAGTTCATCTGGAATATCTGGCGCGATATCTAGTTTAAATTCAATAGGTTTTTTTTCTATCCTTGTCGTTGTTACTTTACATAATTTAGTAATTGTTTCTCGCAAATTATATGGGCTTTCCACTATTTCCATTTTTTCACTTTCAATTTTATTGATATCCAAAATATTACCAACTATTTCAAGTAAAGTATTAGAAGCATTTAAAATATCTTCAGTATCTTCAACAACTTCTTTTGGTACTTTATCTTTATATGTAGCAATATCTTCAGATAAACCAACTATCGCATTTAATGGAGTTCTTATTTCATGACTCATACTACTTAAAAAATCACTTTTAGCTTGATTAGCTTTTTCAGCAACATTTTTTGCTAATTCCAATTTTTCTATCATTTTCAAATCAGGATTTTCAATAGTATGAAACATTAATGAACAAACTAACGTTTCCATTGATGTCATTAATAATATTGCAGGCCAAAAATACTGAACTACTGATGCAATAGCTCCAATGAACAAGAAAATAAATACCGGTAAATATTTTTTATCTTTAATATTATTAAAATTAATAGCTAAGTTAAAAAACCAAATAGCAATTGATATACCTGCTACAACATACACAAACTGCACCGCAGGACCATATGTATATGCAACAACATTATTATTGTTATATATTTTCATTGGTAAAATAAATATTAATATTATTTCAAATATTATCAGTAATGTAGTAATAGTAGCAATGAGTTTAAAGAATTTATATATATCTTTATCAACATGTTTAGCTTTATATGTAATAACTGATATATAATTTGTAAAAACCCCTATAAAAAAACAAAGATAAATTAAATATGATCGAAGAATTATATTACTAATGATAGGGACTATGTTTCTAATATAGTAAAAGCACATAATTTCAATAATTAATCCAATAAAATTAGAAATAATCATTACTTTATATATCTTATTTTCAATATTGTTAACTCGTTTTTTAGAAAAATAAACAAGCATAAATTGGATACTAAAAAAAAGACAACACAAAGGAAAATAAATACCGCTAGTCATTTTTACATCTCGCCTTCTTTATTATTATAACACAAAAAAGTGTTCATATTTTTTAAAAACACTTTTAACAATATTTTATTTTGTTCTAGAATTATTTTTTTGAACTTCATATTCTTCCATGGCTAGTTTTTCATAATAACGATAATCTATTTTTTCAGAATCTATAATTCTTTTCATAGTATCAACAAATTCAATACTAGATGGGATTTCAAATGTTTTAAGAGGCGCTATTTTATCTTTAGTATCAAATGGTTGTTGCATTTGATAGATAAGATATTTTTTAATTTGTTCAGATGGTTCAATACCTTGTTTTAATTTTATAAAAACTTTAGTTTGAAAAAGCTCTTCATCATTAGGTATTGGAACCGCTACACAATCATCAACTACATCAATATAACTTAATATTCTTTGTAGATGTTCTAAATATACTTTATTGGAATCAGCCTTTATATAAAACCTTGATGCCCTTCCCGTCATGTAAAAATATCCTTTATCATCTACCGTCCCAACAGCACCAGTAATTAAATATTCTCTTCCATTATATATTAGTTTGTTTTCCGAAGTTAATTCTTTGTCATTATAATATTTTTTAAAAACATGATCTCCAGAAATACAAAGAGAACCCTCTTCATTATATTTAACTTCAGTATATGGTTTTTTTATTTTACCATTCTTATCTAAAGCCAACATAACAGCTCTACTACCTGTTAAAATTCTACCAACTGTATCAATTTTAACAGGTGAACCAATCGCAATGGTAGAAGCTCCAGCAGTTTCAGCATTTCCAGAACCAATATATATATTGGCCATCGAATTATGTTTTCTAAAAATTTCAATCCCATTTCTCACTTTAGCCGGGCTTAAAAAATCACCACCTGAAATAAAGTATTGTAAAGATGATAAGTCTAAAGATTCTTCAATAGCTCTAACAAAAAGTTCTAAAATAGCAGGGCTACCAAAGACATAGTTAGGATTTTTCCTTAAAAAATAATTAACATTATTCATATTCATATTGGGAGCCAAAATGGCTTCTCTTCCACTAAGTAATGTCATAATAGTAGAAGTTACAAGACCATATGGATATGAAAATGGGACACAAATCAAACACTTTTCACCATGCTTAGTTACAATATTACCAGTATTCTTCATATATATTCCTGATGCTATAATATTCTTATTAGTTAAAACAACTGACTTAGGTTGACCAGATGATCCACTAGTAAACAATATTAAAGCATCATTGCTACTACTTTGATATGGATTGATGAAACCTTTATAATAATCAGCAACTAACTTCATATCATTAAAAGATAAATAATCATTATAACCAATATCACCTTTTTTTACGTCATTAAAAGTTTTAATATTAATATCTTTTTTATGTAAAGTTATTGTTTGTTTGACTTTAGTATCTCTTTTTATTTCACTATTATATTCAATTGATTGATCATAATTAATATAAAGTGGTGAACCAAACTCATTTAAATAATATTTTATTTCTTCTTTTGAGCAACCTGGGTTTAAAAATGACGTTACAGCTCCAATCTTATTTGCACCAAGATAAACTGCTAAGGCTTGAAAAAAATTAGGCATAGATGCTACAATAATGTCACCTTTTTTAATTCCTAATTCTTTGTAAGAGCGTGCTAAAACATTTGCTGAAGCAATTAATTCTTGATAAGTAACTCTTAAATCTAAACAATCAATAGCAAAAGAATCACTATATAAAGAACTAATCATTCCTATTATATTATATACACTCATATTAGGAATAATAGGATTTCTTTGAAAATAGTTTTTGTTATCATTATGTCTATTATCAATACTAAGATAACCAGTATTAGAACTCATATATCACACCTCCAATATTATTTATTAGCAAAATAATTAGTTTCAAGAACTTTAGTATTAATATCTAAAATACTATTAACCTTCGCACTATTAGCTTCAATTAATTCTTGACTTGCATTTCCAAAAACAACCGAACCATCTTTATAATAAACATTACCGTCATACCATGAATAATCACTAAAGAAAACAAATGGTGAATAAGTATCTGATAAAATATTACTGCCTAAATAATAAGTAGGATTATAATCAAGTCCAAATAAACTAGCAATAGTTGGAAGAACATCCAAATTAGAATTAACTTCATCTATTTCCATGCTTTCAATATCACTGCTCCAAATAAAGAAAGGAACATTGTGAATCATATTTTCATCAGTAACACCTTTAATATCATAAACATATTCTTGATCATTAAAAGTATAAGCGTAATGATCAGTAATACCAATAATAACAGTATCATCTAAAATACCTTTTTCTTCTAAGTTTTCAAGTAAAAGTTCAAAGAAATTATCCGTTTCTTTAGCTTGAACAGTTATACAATTAAGGTTTTCATCTGCCATTATTTCTTCTTCACTTACACCAAACTTAGTAGCAATAGTACTACATAAATATTCATCATAGTTATATGGCATATGACCAGAATAAGTGGTGTAATATGTCATAAACTTACCATCAGGTAAAAATAAATTGCGAAGGGTTTCATCAGTCATAACAAACGAATCTAATTTAGATTCATTTCCATATCCCATTTCTAAAGCACTAATATAATCATCATAGCCAAAAGATTCCGTCATATCAGCACGATTATAATAAGTACCATAATTAAAGTGAATGTTATTTGCACTATAACCAGCATTTTTAAACAAGTTAGCTAAAGACTGAGCATAATCATTTTCGGTAAACGAATATGCTGCTAACTGACTATTAAACGGTGTCATATAACCAGTATTAATCATGAACTCACTGTTAAAAGTAGCTCCCCCACCGTATATTACCGAAAAGTGATTAGTAAAATTAATACCACTATTCATTAACTTATAAACAGTTGGCATATTTTCTTCTGTTACTAACCATGAATCTATTGTTTCCATCATGACAACAATGACATTTTTATCTTTAAAAACACCTTCATAACTGCTATCAGTTGTAATTTCATTGGGTGTAAAGTAATTATTTAAATAAGTAACCGATTCTTTAACATCTATATTCTTAGTAGTACTAGTCAAATATAAATCACGAAGAACATATTCATAAAAACCTGATAATTTCATACTTTTCTTAGTATCAGTATATGAATCATAGATATTTTTTTTATGTGACCAGGCATTCCACGCTAGTGGATCAACTGAGTCCCCTAAGCTTACTAGAGCACTTCCTCTAGAGAAAAGACCAAGAATCAGTAAGATTATAGCAAATGTCATATCAGATTTATATCTTTGTTTAGGCATATATTTAAAAGATAAAACAATCATGACTAACAAAGATGCAAAAATAGTAATTAGTTTAAAATCTAAGGCATTTATGACCGTTAAAAAATAACCTGAACCTTCACCTGCTAAAACTAAATTATTAAAACTAAAGAAAGTCCCAAACATACTAAAATAAATAGTATTGACTACAAACATAATCGTAATTAATAATGATGCTGTAAGTAAAATTACTTTTCTTAATTTTTTTGAAAAAAGTAATAAGAATGCGATAAATAATTCCACATAACTAAGAGTAAATAAAAATGAAGAAAGTTTACCACTGTTACTTATACTAACACTGCTAACTAGATTATAAGTATACCAATCAATGATTAATATAAATATAAATATAAATATAAAACCATAATATTTAATAAACAAATCTTTTAATATGCTAGATAAATTAGATATTAGGTTATTAATTTTTTCTTTCATTAAAATCACTCCCATATGTATTACATTATACCACAAATTTAGCAACAAGAAAAATTATTGTTCATCCTTCATATTGTAAATGATACCAGTTAGATTATCTTTTACTTTAGAAATGCTTTTGTCTAAATCATTATAACTTGTCATATTAGCTTTAACAACAATAATCGTTTGACTCACCTTTTTTGATAAAATCAAAGCGTCAGTAACGATGTTAACTGGTGGAGCATCGATAATAACAATATCAAAAGCAGCATTTGCTTGTTTTAATAGTTGATCAAATTTATGACTATTTAACATTTCTGAAGGATTAGGAGGTATTGCTCCCATTGTCAAAATATATTGATTATCTATCTTTGTCTTTTGAACTTGTTTTAAAATATCAAATTTATCTAATAATAAAGTATTAGATAAACCATTTTTATTAAAAACATTAAAGATATAATGCTGACGTCCTTTTCTAATATCGGCATCAATTAGTAATGTTTTATATCCAAGTTCGGTAAAAGATGCTGCCAAATTGGCTGAAACGTAACTCTTTCCCTCTTTTGGATTTGAACTTGTAATTAAAATTGTTTTCTTAGTTTGATCAATCATCGAAAATAAGACATTAGTACGAATATTTTTAATATCATCATTCTTATTTATTTCTGTTTTATTACTAGTATATTTTAATATTCCAAGTAAAGGTATTTTTGTTTTTTTGACAATGTCCTTTTCTGTTTTAATAATATTATCAAACATGTATAATATACCAATTAAGATTAAAGAAATAACGGTTCCTGATAAAGCAAAAATTAATAAATACCAATAATAAGAAGAAATGATTGTAATACTATTTGCTTCTTCTAAAATAGAAACATTATTTAAATGATAAATATCATCGATTTTATCACTAAAAACCGTAACTATTTCATTAACTATTGCTTTAATATTATTATTATTTTCATTAGTAACTGTTATTTTAATAATGTTACTATCTAAAGATGAGGTTGTATTAACCATTTCCTTTAACTCATCATAATTATATTTTAAATTTAAATTAGTAATTACTTCATTAAGAACTAATTTACTTTTCACAATTTCTTTATAAGTTGGTAAAAGAGCTTGATTAAGACTAAGTTCTACACTAGTAACTTCTTGATTACTGCTCTTTAAAATTATAGAACTTTCTACCTTATAATTTATTGTATTAATACTATTTAAATATAAACTACCTATTAAGGACGTAATAATAGTTATTAATATTATAATTGGTAATTTTTTTATATAATAGGTAATTACATCTAACATCAAACGGCGCTCCCTTAATTATTATTTATTTTTATTAGTATTTTTATCAAATACTACATTAGTTCTAGATACAAAAATAATAATTATTATTAATAATATTCCATAGATTATATAACCTAGTAAAGCATCTTTTAAAACATAAACAATGGAAGCTATTGCAAATAAAACATCAACAGCATAGATAATTAATACCGTAGCTTTTTGAGAAAAGTTACGATTTAATAACTGATGATGGATATGAAATTTATCAGCAGTAGAAATACTTTGACCTTTTAATAGCCTTCTTATAATAGCAAATAATGTATCTAATATTGGTATAGCAAGAACTAATAAAGGAACAATAAGTGACGACATCGTGATATTTTTAAAACCAAGTAAGGCTATTATTGAAATAATAAAACCTAGAAACATTGATCCACTATCTCCTAGGAAAATAGTTGCCGGATTAAAATTATGTACTAAAAAGCCCAAGGTAGAACCAAGCATTATTATTGTCAATACAAAATCAAGTCCTGATTTATCTTGAATTAAAGCAATTATCGCAATAGTTGTAAAATATATACCAGATATTCCACTTGCTAAGCCATCTAAACCATCAATTAGATTAATACAATTGATACATCCTAATATAAAAACAATTGTTATTATATATGAAAAAATACCAAAATTAATATAAATGCCAAAAGCATCAATATTAGCTAGTAATATTTGCCCATAAAAAGCAATAATACTAGCAGCAACTATTTGACCTATTAATTTAGCAGATGGTTTTAATTCAACAATATCATCAATTATACCTGTTAATATAATGATAAAACTTCCTATAAGAATAGAATTCATTTGTGGAGTTGGTTTATCATATATCATAAAGCCTAATAAAAATCCTAAAAAGATTCCTAAGCCACCAAGCTTAGGCATTGGTTTATTATGAATATGCCTATTTCTTGGCATATCAACAGCATTTATCTGAAAAGCTAGTTTTTTTATAACAAAAGTTCCTAAAAAAACAAATATAAAAGGAATAATTATCATTGGTAAACTTGTATACAAAATATCTAAATTCATAAAATCACCACTATAATTCTATCAAAAAACTATAATAATGTCCATCATTATAGTTAATTTTATAAAATATATCAAATTCAAAGTTAACAATTTTTATTACTATTGGTAATAAAATCTTCAATTATTTCTAACATATGATAATTATTACTAGTAAATGGCTTGTTTGTAAATCTTTTAGATTTTTCAAGAGCTTTTTCCAACGAATCACCATCATATAGTGGTATTAAGTAGTTGTTAGCAGCCATTTTTTCAACTATTTGGATTTGATGATCATTAACATGCTCACCATATTTTTCAAGACGTGGAACAGCTATAATTTTTTTATTTAACTTTATACTATCAACAATTGAAGCAACCCCGCCATGCGTTATAACTAAGTCAGCTTTAGCTATCAAAGCTTGCATTTCATCATATGGTATAAAATCAAGTAATTTCATATTTTTTGATACATATTTTGTATTACCAACTTGCGCTACTACTTCTTCTGTGATTACTTTATTAATAATCAATTGATCAACTTCATGTAAAATTCTAACGAACTGTTTATCTTGCGTTCCTAATAGTATTAAAATCAATATATCCACCCCCCATATGTAGCTTTAGGATAAACTTTAAGCATATCCTCCCACTGTACAATAAATAAATCAGCAAAATGATAAATAATCCTGCCCGTTACTGTTTTAGTGTTTATATTAGCAAATGATTCAATAAAAATAATTTTGCTACCAAATATTTTACCAATACAGCACATTGGTCCAGCGGTATGAGCTCCTGTTGTTATTATATAGTCAGGTCCAAATTTAATATAAATGAATAAAGATTTAAAACAATTAAATATTAATTTAAAAATATAAATAAAAGGATGAAGTTTACTACCAAAGGGAATATAATCAACTTTTTCTTTATAAGTTTCACGAAGTTTCAAATTTGATTTTGTTTTTTCTGTAACAAGGAAATAATCATATTTATCAAATAAAGATTTAAGTTGCAACATTTCTGATAAATGACCACCAGTACTTGAGATGAATAATATTTTTTTATCTTGCTTTTCAATATCTATTCTTATGTATGATAATAGTAGTGCATTTAATATTATAAATATTGGAAAAATTTGTGTATCATATGTGGCATTTTCAGCAAGTAAATTAACAGCAAAAAAACCAATTGAGTTAACGAAACCAACAACTGATAATGCATAAACACTATCTTTACGAGCAAAGTTTCGAACAATATTTTTAAAATATGCAAATAATATACCAATATAAAATAGTCCCAAAGTAAGCGTAGATACAATTCCTACTTCCGCATACATTAATGTAAATGTTGAATGAGGATGCGTTTTTGTCAAAGTAAATTCAGGATATGTATTATCAAAATCAGATGAATTCATATAATCAATATACGCTCCAAAACCGATTCCAAAAGGGGCATTATCATTACCAATCTTTTTAGCAATGATCGCAAATTCTTGTCTATGATTAAGTGAATCATCATCAAAATCAGTTTCATCATCAACTTCATCACCATTATTATTACTACCTGTAGAAGGAATAAAACTTTTTAAAATATCAAAATTGCTAATAATTGTAAAACCATCACTAAATGAATCATTAAATAAAGACTTAGAACCTGAAACACTAGTTGATATTAAAATAATCATTGATATTACAAATATTATTTTAATGTTTTTAAGCATATAGTATGTTAATATTAAGAAAATAGCCAAACAAACAAAAAATATCAATAAAGAAGATCTAGTAAATGTCAAAATTAAACATAAATATAATAACGATAATATTATAAATGTAATTAATGATTTCAATTTGTTTTTGGTTTTCAAAAATAAATACAATATAAAACAAAAGACAATATTGATATAAATTCCAAAGTAGATAGTGTTAAAAAAAGTTGAAGTAGTTCGTCCTCGTGAACCAAGATACTTTTCACTACCAATTGTAAATAAATTTGAACTGAAATAATACTCATAAACACCATATAAACTAACTAGTAAAGTTGCTAGTAAGATGTTTTTAATAATTATTTTGTATTCATCTTTAGTCAAATTAATTTTTAAAACAACAATTGTAATTAAAAATATCATCAAATATTTAACAAGTGTATATAATGAAACTATAATGTTTTTAGAAACAAAGATAGATGGTATCGTAAATATTAAAAAGATACTAAATATTATCACTAACCATTTAATTGATACTTTATTTAAACTGATATTTTTTAAATATAAATCAATTATAAATACAGTTAAAAATAATCCTGATAAAACTAACCGTATGGGAATAACATTTAATATTGTTGATAAATCTTTAGGAACAATAATCAGTAATAATAAATAGAGATTTAAAGTCCAAAAAGTAAAACTGTGATTTTTTAGTATTTTTTTAAGTTTGGTCATCATAAATCACCCTTCCTTTGCTTGTTACTTACTATCCATAGTAACTTAGAAAAACTTTTAGAGAATAATAGTAAATATATACCTTTCAAACCAGAGGTATAAAAATATGTATTATAATAATAATGAGAAAAATTTCTTTTGACATTTAAAATAGCTTGTTCCACTGCTTCTTGATAAAACTTTTTATTTTTGAATTTAAGGGCACTTTTAATAAAAGTAGCATATAAATACCTAACATATGAATATTCTAAGACTTGCTTATATTCATTATATAAACCATTTTGCTTATAATAATCAATTATCCCATTCCAATTATCAATATAATTAAATATTCTGTTATCAAAAGTACTGGTAATAGAATTACTGCGTTGTAAGTATTTTACAAAGTAACCATCAACTTGTCCAATACTATTAACGTATGGTAGTAAGCGATACATAAATTCAACATCTTCAAACCAAACTCCTTTTTTAAAAAAGACATTATTTAAAAATAAGTTTTTATGATAAATTTTATTCCAAGCACTTGGATATATTTTTGTCATTATTTTTTTAATAGCTTTTTTATCATATATGTCTTTTTTTACATTTGAATCTACTAATTTACTGTCATTTTCATATACATATTCAACATTACAAACCACTATATCAAAATAATTACTTATTGCTTTGTTATACATTATTTCAAACATTTTAACATCGGCCCAGTCATCACTATCAATAAAAGCAATATATTCTCCTGTTGCCTTAGTAATACCATAATTTCTAGCGTCAGATAAACCACCATTTTCTTTAATGAAACTTTTAATCTTATCTGGATATTTACTAACATATTTATCAATTATTTGCTGACTATTATCAGGACTACCATCATTGACAATAATAATTTCAATATCTTCTAAAGTTTGATTTATTAAACTTGTTAAACATTTTTCTAAATATTGTTCAACATTATATACAGGAACAATAACACTTATCTTTTTCATTACTTATCACCTATTTTAATCAAAAATCGTACTATAAAATATAATTTAAAATATATTAATAAAGTTATAAAACGAAATTTTAAATTCCTTTTTTTAAATAATTCATTTTTATAAAAACAAGGATACTTCTGTTTTATTTCAGCATTTATCTTTTTTAATCTTGATTTACCTTCTTTATATTGTAAGTATCTAAGTGATGCACTATAAAGTAAATGTTCCGTATATAAGTATTCTAGTTCGTTTTTATACAAAACATGGTCAATATTGCTATCAAGATAATTCATTACAGTAAAAATATCATCAAGTTTATTACTAAAAATCTTTTTTTTCATAGTAGAATTTTCTCTGATAAGATAATAATAATAAGCTCTTTTTAAATATACGACTGATTCTGCTTTAAGAGCAATTAAAGGCATTACAGCTAAATCTTCATATATTTTATTTTCAAGAAAAAACAATTTATTTTTAACTATTAATTCTTTTTTTATCATTTTAGCAACCGGTCCTGGATGAGATATGATGAGATTCTCTCTATTATCATTTGTAAATTCAATTATATTTTTGTATCGTTGCTCTTTTCCATCTTTTACTTTAATTAAATCAGTGACAACTATATCTATTTTACCATCTAAAGATGCTTCATACATATCTTCTATCATAGTTTGTGCTATCCAATCATCACTATCAACAAACATCAGATAATCACCTGTAGCATTATTAATTCCAACATTACGAGCTTTACCTTGCCCAGCATTTTGTTGATCAATTACTATTATATTATCATAATTTTGATGATAGTTTTGACAAATTTCTAAAGAATTATCCGTAGAACCATCATTAATCAAAATTATTTCTAAGTTTTTATAAGTTTGATTTACAACTGAATCTAAACATTTTTTTAAAAATGATGCTGTATTATATATAGGAATTATAATACTAACTTTCTTCATCAATTACACCCCTTACTTTTAATAAATTTTGTTTATTATTTTAGTAATAATGCTATCTTTAAAATAATAATAGACTTTATCTTTAAAAGATAATTGTTTTATTTTTTTCAATTTTTGATATCTAATTTTAGAAAAATTTTTTCTTTTAAATTTAATACCTAAATATAATTCTTTTTTAATATATTTATTTTCAACTATTTTAAGATAGTCAGAATTAATATTTTTGATAACTGTTATTAATATATCTTTGTGCTGCTCTAATCTTGACAGTTCTTTTGAAAAATCATCTGTTAAATCATGAGAATGGCTATTATTTCTAATAACATAAGTGCACAACGGTTTATCTATATAACCACATTTATACTTATATAAAATAGGAAGTAACATCTGCCAATTTTGACCAGCCCGTGAAGGATAAATTTTTCGTTTAGGATTAACATCTAAAAAATATCGCATTCTTAATAGATAAGCACCATTGGCTAAATATGTTTTTTCTAATAACACATCATTAAAAATATTGGTTTTTTTAGAATTAGATTTCATCACATATAAAATCTTTTTTATGTTCTTCTCATTAACCACATTTACGCTTGTTCTTACTGCTCCATATTCAATATTTTTTTGTAAAAATTCAACTTTTTCTTCAATAGAACTTGGTTCTAAAAAATCATCTGAATCAGGCCAAGTTAAATAATCACCAGTTACATGTTTTAGTCCAAAATTTATTGCCGTAGCTTGCCCTTTGTTATCCTGATAAAAATATTTGAAAAGATACCTTTTATTTTCTATCTTTTTTTTATTTTTCAAAATGATATTTTCGGTATTATCAATAGAACCATCATTGACAATTATTAATTCTATATTAGGATAAGTCTGATTTAAAATAGAATCAATAAATCTTTCTATATATTCTTCGCCATTATAACATGGTGTTAATACAGTAACAAGTGGTTTTTTCATCATATCACCTCATTCTCTTTTTAATAATTTTTTCATATTAATTTTTTCTATAATGAATTTTAATTCTTCTTTATAAAAGATAAAGTATAATAACAAACAAATACTTAAATTTATTATAAAAATAACTATTCCAAAAATAAACCAATTCAAAAAGCTTGTTAATGTCATGGTTAGTAAACCACTAACTTGATTAAGCACTAGAACAAGTATGAAAGTGATTATTATATTAAGAAATAAAGTTAAATAGTATTCATTTCCTTTTTCCTGAAAAACTTTCTTGTAAAGTACATATGGTGCATATAAAAAATTAGATAATAGACTTGATATAACCGTTCCTAATAATACACCTTTGATTCCTAAAAAATTAACTAATATAATTGATAACGCTAGATTTAATAATATTTCAATAATAGATGATACTTTAGTTTCTTTAAATAAACCGTTCACAGTAACAAATGTATTAGTTGGAATCATAATAATATAAATATATAAAATCATTACAAAGAAAAACATCGTTATATTATCTACTACCATTTCTTTACCAGCTAATAATACAATAAAAGAATTAAAAGAAAATAGTAATGGAACACATATTAAATTGGCAAGTAACATACAAAAAATATTATATTGTTTAAATAGATTTTTAATTTTATCTTTAGATTCAGTAATATTATAATTTCCTACCACGGAAAATAAAGCAAAGCTTATTTGATCAATTGTTTGACTTAAGAAAGTAACAATATAATTGTAAACGCCATATATTGCTGTAGGAACAATTCCTAAAAAACTAGAAATGACAATTACATCAGTATTTTTAGTAACTGTTGTCATAATTTTTTTAGGCAAAAGATGTCTTATGTCTTTTTTAAACTCATAATTTGGTTCAATATTTTTAGTTATATACCATGGGTATTCTTTTTTAACAAGACGTCTTAAAATAAAACATGAGATATAATTTAATATAATATATATCGCTATTAAAACAAATATATTAGTACCAAGTAATAATAATGTAATTTCTAAGATAAATTTAATTATCTGCGATGTATTAAAAATAATATTTATTTTGTAAAGTTTTTGATCAGATGATAATAGTACACGATCTGCAACATAAAAATAACTAATTGTTGCACTTATTAAATACATTATAAAAGCAACTTGTATATATAATAAATCAAAAGGATTATCTTTGATAAAAATATCTAATTTAAATGATATGATAACCGCTACTAGGATTATTGCATAACCTATTTTAGAAAAAACTTTTTTAGCACCACTAAGTAATTTATTAATATTATTGTAGTCTTTTTTAGCAAGTAATTTATATAATCTAAATTGAAGAGCCGAACCAATACCACCCTCTGCTAAAGATAAATAAGCAAAAATTTGCGCAAATAATTGCATTAAACCATTTAACTCAACGCCTAAAGTACTGATAAATATTTTAATTTTTACAAAACCTAAAACGCCAATGATTAGTTGAGGTAATAGCCCTGTTATTAAATTATAAAAAGCATTTTTTGTTCTCATTTTATCCCTATTTTCTAATAATTTTTTTCACGACTCTTTTTACTGCCTTTGTTATATCAGTAAAGTTATTTTTTTTATCTTTAAAATATATTTTTTTGGCTTCAAACAACTGATAAAATTGTTCACGTTTTTCTAAGGCACTATCACTATATTTACCATCAACAATACGTTTGTTATAGTTAATAGCTTTATCTAATGGCTCTTTTTTATAAATAACTTTATTAGTTATTTCATTAAACAAGGTATCACCTTTATCACTATTTATTAGTACTAAAGACACACCTTCATCTTGATTTTGAACACTTAAATCATTATCAATATCGACAATGCCCCAAAAATCGCCTAAAGTGATATCTGATGATCTTTTTAAACCTGTAAACTGACAATTATAACAATCTTTTTTTAAAAACTTATTGTCTAAAAATTCAACAAACCAGCCATCTTTATCATTAACCATGGTTTTAGAAAAATCTTCACCAGTATATTTTAAAGCAAATTTATAATACCAACCCGTTTGTTTATTTCTAAAGTCAATCAATAGAGATTCTTTGTTATATCTTTGTTTAATAGAATAATCTAGTACTAATTTGGATGGGACACCATGACAAACGATATCTATTGTATATAAATCACTATAATTTCCATATAATGACTTTATAGCATAAACTTGACAAGGTGTTCCTGAAAATAAAATCTTTCTTTTTTGTTTAATAGCTTCCGCAATTTCATCATATATATCATTCAAATTGCTTTGTAAATACTTAGAACCACGAAGTTTAGGTAAATCTTTTTTGTCAGTAATAGCCATATGTTTTATATCATTATTGGACCATCCAGCACCTATAACTATACCATTATTATCTAGAAAAAAATTAGCTAGTTCCGAAAATATTCCTCCTGATGATGAATTGCGTAATATGCCCTTATCTTTTGAATAAGATGCATAACATTCCCTTATTTCATTATTCTTTTGAATAGGATTTAATTTTGGACATTTTTTAACACATAAACCACAGTTTATACATTTGTCTTCATCAATACTGTATTTATAAAAACCTTCGGAATCTTTTTCCATATTAATTGCGCCTACCGGGCAAATACTTTGGCATAAAAAACACCCTGTGCAGATAAAGTTCTTATCTTTTAAATTACTCATTATAATCACCTATCAAATCTTCACAAATTTCATCAAGAGACAATTTAACTATTTTTTGAGTTTCCTCGACATTAGTCTTAATTTTTTTAACAAGAGCGTCTTCATTGTTAATTACATAATCAACTTTTTCTATAATTAGCTTATCGATATCACTTTTCCATTTGTCTTCACCCATAGACTCAATAACTAATTCTTCAAGATTTAATCCTTTAGCAATAACACCTTTATATTTAGAACTATAAGAAAGACAAATAGCTGGTTTTCCCATTTCCAAAGTTGATACAGCAGCATGCATACGACAAGTTATTGTCATCTTGCCATTTCCTAAAATAAATCTAGCTAAAGCTGGTAAAATAGGTTTATTTATAACAACACATTCCTTTTGTAAATGATTATCATATTTTTTATTTATTTTATCTAACAAATCATTATCATTTTTCTCGTTTGGAGTAACGACAGATCG
>JAQUUG010000059.1 GCA_028693965.1 Bacilli bacterium | reverse complement strand
AATATTTATGAAATAATATATCTTCATATAATTCTAAATCTCTAAGTAATAATGGTTTTTCCGTGTTAACAGCCTCTAAAATAGCCATTGGAAATAATTCATTAAATGATGGCATGAATAATAAATCTGCCATATTAAACATATCATTCATTTCTTTTCTAGGAACAATTCCTAAAAACTTAACATTATCTGGTGGATTTTCATATACTTTTTTTAATTCTTCGTAACCGTCACTAATAACACCAAAAGAAAAGCCACCACACCAAACGAATTTAACTTCGGGCATTTTTTTAGCAACTTCGATAAAATCCATAACCCCTTTTCTTGTTTGAACTTGACCAACACCTAAAACTATAAAGTCGTCTTTTGAATATCCAAATTTTTCTCTAATTGTAGCTATTTCATCAAGACTCTTTTTATAAAACGTTTCTTTAGAAACATAATTAGGTATATATTTAATTTTTTCTTTAGCAATACCATTTTTAATTAAATCTTTAGTAAAGATAGGGTTTACTACTACTAAATAATCAGCAGCATTATAAAATCTAACTATATAATTTTTGAAAACACCAAAGGCCATTTTAGGTAACTTTATACTACCATCCAACGTATCTGGTAAAAAATGGACATAAGCCACATTGACCCCTTTATTAGCTTTCATTCTAATTAAATTTTGTGGTTCAACAGTATGACAATGTATAATATCAGCTTCTTTTAGCGAGTTAACTTTGACATCAAAAAGATCACTAGATGTTTCTTTAATAAGATTAACTTGCTCTAAATAAGCACTTCCTACTCCTTGTCCTGCCACTTTATCTGCGCTTGATAACATATTAATAACTATTTTCTTCAAACTTATCATCTCCATATTAGCATTATAACACATTTTAATTTAAAAAACTATATTTACGAGAATAACATCTTCACCAATTTTTTCAATTTGTGACCATTTTATTTCAATCTCTGAACTATTTGTAAACATAGAAATAAAAAATTTGCCTTTTTCTACTACTAAACTGTTCATTTTACCATCGGCTTCAATATTAATATCAATAATGTTACCTATTTTTTTGCCATCATTTATATTAACAACATCTTTATTTTGCAAATCAGATAGTCTCATTATACCACCTACTTAAATATATGAATATTATTTAAGTAAAGACTATAAAATCAGTTTTTTAATATTATCAATGCCACTTTTTTCTAAGCGTGATATTTGTGCTTGCGAAATGCCTATTTCTTCAGCTAATTCCATTTGTGTTTTTCCATACAAATATCGCTCCATTAAAATATATTTTTCTTTTTCTTTTAATTTTTCTAAGGCTTCTTTTAATGCTATATGGACTTCTAAACTATAATTTTGATTACTTTTATCTTCTAATTGATCAGCTAAATAAATGGTATCTCCACCATCATTATATATCGGTTCAAACATGCTAATAGTATCTTTCATTGAATCTAAAGCATTACTAACTTCATTTTCATTTAATTCTAATACTTGAGCAATCATTTTAATGCTAGGTTCTCTTCCTAAATCGTTAGTTAGTTCATCTTTTACTTTTAAAGCTTTATATGCAATATCTTTAATACTTCTTGCAATTCTAACGCTATTGTTATCACGCAGGTATCTTTTGATTTCTCCTAAAATCATTGGTACAGCGTAAGTACTAAATTTAACTTCATGTTTTAAGTCAAAGTTATAAATTGCTTTAATTAGACCAATACACCCCACTTGAAATAAATCATCCATATTATCAGTACGGTTCGTAAATTTTCTTAAAATGGATAATACTAATTTTAAATTACCATTTATTAAATCTTCTTTTGCAAACTTATCGCCTGCTTGCATTTTTTTAAATAAAATAGTCATTTCTTCATTAGTTAAAACTTTAATATTCGCAGTATTCACGCCACTTATTTCTACTTTATGACGTGCCATAAAAAATCTCCTTTCACCTTATATTGAGATGAAAGAAGATTAATTATACATTAGTTATATTTAATTTAGTAACTCGTTTTGCCACACTTCTTCTTTAAAACCACTAAAAACTTGGTTTTCATTAATAAAAAGGGGCCTTTTGATTAATTTGCCATTTGACACCAGTAAGTTTAATTTTGCTTCAAATGACAGTGTTTTTAATTTATCTTTTAATTTTAATTCACGGTACAAAATACCACTAGTATTAAAAAAAGTATTAATATCTCTTTGACTATTATTTATAATCAAATTCATTTGTTTAATATCAGGATGATCATTTATAATATCTTTAAGTTCATATTTAACATTATTATTATCAAGCCATTTTAATGCTTTTTTGCACGTACTACATTTAGAATAACAGTATATTATATTTTTCACTATATCACCTACAACAAATATATAAAAAATATCATTTAATGTCAATGATATTTATACTTTTACAATATTTTTTAATCTTTTAATAACTTTCTTTTCAATTCTTGATATGTAAGATTGACTAATTCCCATTAATTCAGCGACATCTTTTTGCGTCATTTCCTCTTTATTATATAATCCATATCTTAATATCATAATTTGTTTATCGCGACCATTTAATTTAGTTATTTCTTGATATAATAATTTTTTTTCTGTTTCTTCTTCTAAGTTCTTTGTAACAATATCACTATCAGTTCCGAGAATATCTTCTAAATGTAACTCATTACCTTCAGCATCATAACTTAAGCTATCTTCAAAACTAACTTCTCCACGTCTTTTTTTATTTTTTCTTAAAAACATTAATATTTCATTATCAATACAACGGGATGCGTAAGTTGCAAGTTTAATATTTTTATCTAATTTATATGTATTAACACCTTTAATTAAACCAATGGTTCCAATACTTACTAGATCTTCTAAATCTATCCCGGTATTTTCATATTTTTTAGCTAAGAAAACCACTAATCTAAGATTATGTTCAATTAGTTTTTGCGTCGCACTATCATCGCCGGTCATAGCTTTTTCAACATAACTTACTTCTTCTTCCTTAGAAAGTGGTTCTGGTAATTTATCAGAACTACCTAAATAAAATATACTACTTGCTTCTTTAAATATTTTTTTTAATAATTTAATTATTTTTTTAAACATTATTTTCCCTCCAAAATATGATTATTAATAATACAATTAACACCATCAATTTTTATTTCATCTTTCATGATACCAACTAGAATATTATTTTTAAAACCTATATTATGAATAAATACTTTATCTATTTTATAACATTTTAATAAATTATAGTTATTTAGAGTATAATAAGGAATTAACAAATATTTTTCTGGTAGTTTTATTTTTGACAAAACCTTTTTGTTGACAATAATGACTTCTTTATTTGAATATGGATCTTTGATTTTATTACCAGTATCTAAAAAGGCTGTTACTTTAATAATCTTTTCATTAAAATATAAGTCTATTTTATAGTAATTAGCATATTCATTTTTTAATTTTTTACCTTGCCTTACATAAGTATATATAATAATAGGTGAAAATATGATTAAAACTATTACATTGATACTAAGACCATGATGATAAAATATTAATCCTTCTTGTTTATAAGAAAACTCAATATTTAAATAATATAAAAAACCCCCTAAAATAATACTAGATGTGTATAAATAAAATAAGTTAGCTAATGTGTATTTAATATCTTGATATCCAAAACTTATTAATATCATAATAATACTTATCATAACTTTTATAATAAAAAGTTCTAAAGAAGTAACGTTTATAAATAAAATAAAGATGCTAAGTCCTCCAAATAAAGCTCCCCACAATAATTTTGATATTTTACTATTCCTTCTAAGTAGGATTGAAACACCTAGTAATAAAATGAAATCAAAAGCAAAGTTTAATAAAAATAAGAGATCTAAATATACTTTCATAATATCACCTTTTTAATTATAAAAAAAAGGCACTAATTAAAGTGTCGTTTTATCGATATGTTATAAAATATATTTATTATGCTATAGTTACCGTTCCTGTAATACTTGATTCACTTAATCTAGATTGTAACCATGATTTTGTTGTAGAATTTTTTGTATATATTGTAATACCTGATTTTGTTAATTTAAACATATTAGAATATGATGATACAGAGTCAAAAATAGCATTGCTCAACAGCAGCTATTATTGCTAATAATTCTATTAATATGTATCTACAAGTTATAAAAGAAAAGACATCAATATTGATGTCTTAAAACCCTCTTTTTTTCAAAAATGCTGGAATATCATCATTATCTTCACTACTTAAATCTTTTTTAATTTCTTCACGTCTTGCATATGAATGATATAAAGGTTCACTACTTTCTTCAAAACCAGTTGCAATAACTGTTACAATAACTTCGTCAGTTAAATTTTCATTAATAACAGCACCAAAGATAGTATTAATATCCGTATTAGCACTACTTCTAATTACTTCAGCAGCTTCTTCAACTTCAAATAAAGTAAGAGATGGCCCACCAGTGACATTTATAATAGCATCTGTAGCTCCACTAATACTTGTTTCAAGTAAAGGACTTGAGACAGCTTGACGTGCTGCATCCATAGCTCGCTCTTCGCCACCAACACCCATACCAATACCAATTAAGGCGTTACCACGATCTTTCATAACCGCTTTAACATCAGCAAAATCCAAATTGATCAATCCAGGAACGGCAATTAAATCGGAAATAGATTGTACCCCGCGATGTAAAACGCTATCAACTTCTTTAAAGGAATCAATTAATGATGTTGATTTATCAATAATTTCTTTTAAACGATCATTTGGAATAACAATCATTGTATCAACATGTTTTTTTAATTCTTCTAAACCAGATAAAGCTTGTTCCATACGTCTTTTACCCTCAAAAGAAAATGGTTTGGTTACAATTCCAACTGTTAAAGCTCCTAATTCTTGTGCGATGCTAGCGATAACAGGTGCTGCACCAGTCCCTGTTCCACCACCCATACCACAAGTGACAAAAACCATATCAGCACCTTCTAAATATCCTTCAATTTCTTCTTTAGATTCTAATGCAGCATCACGACCAATTTGGGGATTAGCACCAGCTCCAAGACCATTAGTAAGTTCTAAACCTAATTGAATTTTTACTTCTGCTTTCGCATTGTTTAATACTTGTAAATCAGTATTAGCAACAATAAAATCGACACCCTTAACGCCTGACTCTATCATTCTATTAACGGCATTGCATCCAGCTCCACCAACACCTACTACTTTAATTTTTGCTAATTGATCTATTTCTAATCCAAACATATTATTTCCTCCTTATTCACTTCCAAAATAGCCAAATACTTTACCAAGCATCGAATCATTGGAAACATTTATTATACTTTTCTTTCTAGTTGATAAAGCTTCAATGTCATCACTATCAAACATAGAATAACTTTTACCACGCAATTTCAATTTATTAATAAAATATACAATATTACCAATTACTGATGAATATTTATTATGTCTTGCCCCAATTAACTTAACATCACCAATAATTGTTCCTTTACCAAGTATTTCATCAGCAATTAGATTAAAATTATCCATATTGCTTGTCCCACCTGTAACTATTATATAACTTATTTTCTTATTTGTTAAGGTATTTATTTCATTTTTAACTAAATTTAAAATTTGTTCTAGACGAGCCATTACTATTTCAGACGCTTCAAACTGATTAATTCTAACTTTTTCACCATTAACGTCTGTTAACTCATATATATCATTAACGCTAGCGTACATCTTATGAGCTAAAGCAAACTTTTCTTTAATTTTTCTAGCTTCATTCTTAGTTATTTTATAAATATAAGCTAAATCATTATCAATGTTTTTACTTCCAAGCTGAATATTAGTACTTTTTACAATAATGCTTTTGTTGTACAAGGAAACTTGTGTTACTTCTTCGCCCATATTGACAATTATACCAATACTTTCATCAGTTTCTTTACTTTTAAAAGTATACATATCACCAATAGCGTTTAGGGTAATATCAACTACTTCAACTCCAATATTTTCAAATAACGAAACAACGGAATATATATTTTTTTTAGGAGTAGCTACTAAAACGGAACGTAAAGCAATTTTTTTACCCAAAAGTCCTTTTGGATCTTTAACCGCTTTTTCATCATCTATTATAAAATCAACTGGTAATAAGGTTACTACCTCTTTTAATTGTGGCAATTTTTCTTTAATTGTTTCTTTAAATAGTAAATTAATTACTTTTTCATCTATATTTACTTTTTCATCAGAACTTATTAGTTCCTCATGCTTAGAATAAATGTAATCTGCGTTATAACTAGGTATTGATGCGATTACTTTTTTGATTGACACACCGAGCATATCTTCTATTTCTTTAAGAGCTTTTTTTAAGGAGTTTGTTGCTAAAGCAGAATCCACAACAACGCCTTTTTTAATACCTTGAGATGCAACAGAGGTAGCAGCAAGAAGATTAAGTTTGTTACCAAATAATTCACAAACAACTATTTTAATAGTATTCGTACCAATATCAACACTAGTATAGATATTTTTATTATTCATGATAACATCTCCTTATCTACAATCTCTCATAATTATACTATATATTTTATAAAAAGTAAAAGTTTTTTTATAATAATTTAAGTGAAAAAAGTAATTATTCTTCAATTACAGTAAAATTATTACCATAATCTAAATATAAAATACCTTTTTTGCCCTCAACATTTTTAATTATATCTAAATAACTATTAATACTATCAAATTTATCAAGAGTTAAATAAACATAGTTACCATCATTCATATATAATAAAAATCTATCGCTATCAACACTATTAGGATCATATTCTATTTCTGATATACGTTTTAAAATATCGCTATCAATATCATTCATTGCTGCTATCAATTCCTTATAT
>JAQUUG010000058.1 GCA_028693965.1 Bacilli bacterium | reverse complement strand
CATCTTGGTAGTTGATAGTATGACTGGTCAGGATGCTATTAATGTTATTGAAGGCTTTAATAGTAAATTACCACTTACGGGAGCTATTTTAACAAAATTAGATGGTGATACTAAAGGTGGAGTTGCTTTATCAGTTAGACAATTAACAAACGTTCCCATTAAGTTTGTTGGTGTTAGTGAAAAAATGGATGGACTTGAGGTTTTCAATCCTGAAAGAATGGCAGGACGTCTTCTTGGTATGGGTGATTTATTATCCATGGTGGAAAAAGTTGAAGAAGTAATTGATAAAGAAGAAGCGTTAAAAACAGTTAAAAAAATGCAAAAGGGTGATTTTGACTTAGAAGACTTTTTAGCACAATTAAAACAGATAAAAAAACTAGGACCTCTAGAAAATTTATTAAAGATGATTCCTGGGGTCTCTAAGATGGGTCTTAATAATGTCCAAATCAATCCTAAAGATATGGCTCATATTGAAGCAATTATTTTGTCAATGACTCCATACGAAAGACGTCATCCAGATGTTTTAAAAGCAACCCGCAAAATAAGAATTGCTAAGGGATCAGGTCGTAGTGTTGAAGAAATTAATCGTCTCTTAAAACAATTTGAGCAAATGAAGAAAATGATGAAACAATTTAAAAATGGTAATTTAAAAATGCCGTTTTAATATATAAATATATGGTGGGATAACAATTTATACAAATTTGACACATTATGCCGTTTGTGATATATTTTAATTGATGGGGGAATAACTATGTTTAGTGCAAATGATGTAACAACACTAACTGTTGTTTTTTACGATGAAGAAGATAAAGAAATTGGAGTAATAAAATTACCTTGGGATATGGACAAGGATAGTTTACCAGCTAAAACAGCTTACGTTGTTTTAAAAGAATATCATGAATTATTTGAAAAGAAAAAAGGAGGATATCAAAGAAAAATCCTTTTGAGTGAAGCAATTCGTATTTATATCGGTAAAATGATGGTTTTGATGAAAATTATAGAACATAAACCATTTGAAATAAGTAACAAAATTGATCTTAGCAAAGTTGATATAGAAGAAACTCCTCTTCTATTAACAACTACCGGTTCAATAAGATATGTTAGAAAAATTATAACTCATGATGATAAAGTTGTTGCAACTATTGAAGAATTAAAAGAAGTAATTAAAGAGATTTCTGACTCTTACACTACAATTAGAGAAAATGTTGTTAAAATCAAAAATTTTAAAAAATAAAATAATACATTTATAAGTGGTTTAATAACATAGACAAAATAATTCCTACAACATAGTATAAACTAGGTAAGGGGGATTAATTATGTTATTTGGTAGAAGATGTTGTTGCATGCCAAAGCAAAATATGTGTTGCTGTCCACAAATGGATCCATGTATGGAACAACCAGTAGTTGAACCTACTGTTACAAAATGTATTGAAAAAGAATTTTGTCATGAAGTACAACACGTATGCCCAGTTCATACGCATGTAATTAACAAACATTTTATTAAACATACCTATACACCACAATATTCATGTTCAGAAGAAAATCAAATAATTGACACCGGCTGTGGTGGCTGTAATCAATTTTAAAAACAGATTTTGTATCTGTTTTTTTCATGTTAAAATAATTACCAATAATTTATATAATATTCTTCTAATGTTAAATTGTTATCATATATTGTTTTAGCTTCTACTAATCCAACATATCTATAATGCCAAGGTTCAAAATTATAACCGGTAATGTTTTCTTTACCTTCGGGATATCTTAAAATAAAACCATATTTGTAAGCATTTTTAATCATCCAAAGATAAGATGAACTATTATGAAATAAATCGTAATCTTTATTTTCACCTTCAATATCAATGGCTAATCCCGTTTGAAGTTCGGAATGACCAGCTCTGGCAGAAACCACCTTTGCATATGATAAACCTTTGTTTTGAACGTAATAATTAAATAGATTTGCCTGATAATCATAATTGCGATATGCGGAGACGACATTTATATAAATACCATCTTGCTTCGCCATATTTTTAAGCTTGATATATTGGTCTTTAACTATTTTTCTAAGAAAAATAATTTTATCATCATCATTTTTTAATAACTCTAAATCAATTGGTATATAATTAGGACTTAACTGATTATTTTTATTTACCAAAGTAAGAAAGCTATCTGGATTGCTTACTAAATTAACATTTTCATAAAAACGGTTTGACAAATTAATATCATCAATTATAACTATTGCTATAATTATAAAAAGAGTGGCATAGATATATTTGTAAGAAAAATCATTCATTTGTATCACCAATATATTATATGCGAAAACAAAAAAAGGCATAAAGCCTAATCGATAAAATATGCATAATATTCGTCAAAAGTAATTCCCAAATTATATATTTTAGTAGCCACATCAACGCCGACGTATCGATAATGCCAAGATTCAAACATATAACCAGTAATATCTTCTTTACCTTCCGGATATCTTAAAATAAAACCAAATTTATAAGCATTTTCTAATAACCAATTATACTCCATAGTATATTCAAATTCATCAAAAGTACCATTTCTTTTAATAATATCGATGGCTAATCCCGTTTGATGTTCAGAAGATCCAGGGCGAGCGGAATAGCGATCAGCATTTGCTTTGCCATCTTTATTAACATAGTAAGTATAAAGATTAGATTGGGTTTCATAACTACGATAAGGAGAAGCTGCAAAAAGGCTTAATCCTTCTTCACTAGCACTTTCCCACATAGCTACAAAGTGTTCATAAGTTTCTTCTTCTAATTGATAGTTATAACCATATTTTGTATCAATGGTTACTAAATTATCAGGAACATAATCGGAACTCAAATAATAAAATTTATTTACTAATATTTGATATTTTTTACTGGTATCAGTAGCTGATGTATTAGTATAAAATTCACTATCGGTTTTAGTATTTACTAAACTAATTGTTTTTTCAATACTAACATTATTTTGATTATAGTAAGTTAAATATTTTTCTAAATTGTCTTTTATAAAGTAAGTACTATTAATAAAATCAACTAAAAATTCATTATATGAGATGTTTAATGAATCAACGTCATTATTAACTATAGTAATAATATCATCAATGGTAGCGTTTTCATTGGCGGTGTAGTAGTTTAAATATCTTTGTAGATTATCTTTAATATAATTGTTATTATCAATTATAGACACAGCAATATTATAGTTTACTTCTTGACTATTATTAACGATATATATAGTATTTTCAACGGTAAGATTGTTTTTTAATAATGTAAAATAATCATCAAAGTTTTCAGCAATAAAGTCTTCATTTGATAAAAGAACATCTAAATTGGAAATCTTTTCGGTATTGATAATCAGATCAATATTATCTGCAGATAATTTTTGCGTGATTAATGTAATAGTTTGGTTATTATAACCAATTAATTTTAGTCTTAAAAAGTCATATTTTAAATATGAAATAGTTAAAATAATAATTGTTGTTAAAATAAATAAAGAAATTAATCTTTTTTTCATTAATATCACCATTACAATTATATCACTAAAAAAAACAGGAATGAACCTATTTTACAAAATACTCATAATATTCATCAAAAGTAATATTAAGAGTATGAATGACTGTTGCTACTTCAACACCAACGTATCTATAATGCCAAGATTCGTAGTCGTATCCCGTGATACCTTCTTTACCTTCTGGGTATCTTAAGATAAAACCATATTTGTAACTATTTTCTTGCATCCAGGTAAATTCATCAGTGTTTTGAAAGTCATCAATATCACTAATCCCAGTAGTTGTTAAATCAAAAGTTAAACCTGTTTGGTGTTCAGAATGTCCAGCTCTGGCAGCAATACTATCGGCCCAAGTTTGTCCATTACTATTTTTGTAGCTATCAAATAATACTTCTTGTTCATCATAGCTACGATAGCCTGAAATTATAATTAATTTAAGGTCTTTCTTAGTTGCGTCATTATACATGCTTAAGAAGGCATCATAAACTTCTTCTTTTAATTCATTAGTGCCATAGGCGTACCAGTTCTTAACTGCAACTAGGTTATCTGGTTCATAATCATCAGGTAATTGATAATGTTTATTAACAATTATAAGGTTTCCTTTGGATACATCACTTTCTACTATGTTTGAATAAAATTCGTAGTCAGAATATGTATTTACTATGCTAACGACATCAGTAATACTTTTATCACTATTATTTTCTGCGTAAGTTAAGTAACGATCTAAATTATCGTCAATATAATAGGTGGCATTTAGTATTTGTGATAGATAACTGTTGTAGTCTTGTTTTAAAAAAGGGTTTATTTCTTCATTATTTAGTTTTTCAGTAATTACTGTTACTTCTTTACTAGAATAACCTATTTTTTTTAATTTGTATTCTGTTGTTGACATGTATATTAAATTTTTAATACCAAGTGCGACTAAGATAATAGCTCCTAGAATAACAAAATATATAGCGCCTCTTTGTCTAATTGTTTGTAATTTTCTTTTCTTCATATCATCACCCTCTATAATAGTATTATAAACAAAAAAGGTTATAAAAGCAATAAAAAGTATAAAAAAGAATTATAAAACATATTTTATATTGAGGTGGAACATGAAAAAAATTGTCTCTTTATTAATGATTTTATTAATGATATTGCCTTTTTCTATGGTAAAGGCAGAAGATATTGCTTTAGCACCTTCTTCTAAGAGTGCGGTTTTGCTAGAGGTCAGTACAGGAAAAATTATTTTTGAAAAGAATAGTCATGAAAAATTAAATCCAGCTTCTATGACTAAGATGATGTCAATGCTTTTAATTATAGAAGCTATAGAAAATGGACAAATTAGCTGGGATGAAATGGTAACAGTTAGTGAAAATGCTTCAAGTATGGGAGGAAGTCAAATTTTACTTGAAACAGGAGAGCAAATGAGTGTTGAAGATTTGTTTAAAGGCATTGCCATCGCAAGTGGTAATGATGCAGTGGTTGCTTTAGCGGAAAAGATTGCGGGTACAGAAGAATTGTTTGTTCAAATGATGAATGATCGCGCTAAAGAATTAGGCTTAACTGATACTAATTTTAAAAATCCTCACGGACTTGATGAGGCAAATCATTATTCAAGTGCTTATGATATGTCTATGATTGCCAAGGAATTGGTTAAGCACGAGAAAGTTCTTGAGTATACTAAGATATATGAAGAGTATTTGAGAGTTGAAAGCAATAATAAAGTTTGGTTAGTTAATACTAATAAATTAGTACGATACTATGATGGCGTTGATGGCTTAAAGACTGGATATACAGAAGAAGCTGGTTATTGCTTAACTGCCACTGCTAAAAAAAACAATATGCGTGTAATAGCGGTAGTTATGGGAGAACCAGATAGTAAAACAAGAAATTCCGAAGTAAGTTCAATGCTTGATTATATGTACGCTAGATATGAAACAGAAGTATTATTATCAACGAGTAGTGTAATAAAAACGATAACAGTATCTAAGGCAAAAAATAAAAATGTAGAATTAGTTCCAATGGAAGACGCAACAATTTTACAATCTAAAATAAATGAAAAAATCACCGCTACTTATGAGATAGAAGTATATGATGTTAAAGCACCAATCAAGGTTGGTGATGTTGTAGGACAATTAACCATAAAAGATGGTGATGATGTCATTAGAAGCATAGATATCACTGTCAAGGAAGATGTCAAAAAAGCTAATTTTATTGAATTATATTTCCAATATGTAAAAGATATATTAAATGGTGATGTGAATGTATAATAAAAAAGGTTTAAATATTTAATCTAAACCCAAATACTTTAAATTTAAAAATAATCATTTTTATTAAAAAATAAAAATGATTATTTTAGACTGTTGACAAATAAATAGAATAAGTGTAATATAACAAATCAAAGCGTCATAAAAGAGGTATTTATGGAATTAAAAACAAACATAGAAGCAGAAAAATATGTAAAAAACATTTTAAAAATTCCTTCAGTAGATTTTACTGATATAGATATTAGCGTTTTAATTGAATTTATAACAGCACTAGAAAAAATGCTTGATCAATATCCTAAAACAATAAATCTTATTTGTTCAATTGGTAATTCTAGTTTTATAATAAAAGAACTTGAATTAATGAAAAAAGATATTTTCTTAGATATAAGAGCTAAAGAAAAAATTGATGATGTAATAAATGGAATAATTAATGATAACAATATTAATACCATGACTCTTATCCATCTGAAATTTGATGAGAAAAGACCATATATTGCTCTATGTTTTAATTCATATTTAAGAAATTGTGATTTAGAACATTTAATAAATAATATTAAAACAATTCAAAAAAAGAGTACTATAGCAAAATGTAATAATGCGAAGGTTATTATATATCATGAGTTTGGCCATTTTTTAGACTTTCTTTTTCACTTAAGCTGGGAACCAGAATTCTTTAAAATAATGATGGAAAAAGGCGAAAATCCAGAAGCATTCTATTACATTGCTGATGAAATGTTTGCATGGACTTTTGGAGAATATTATGCTACTTCTAAACCAGAAAAATTTTGTGAGAAAACGATTACTTTTGTTCATGAAAAATACAGTGTGGCATCATCTCAAAAGGAAAAAATTATGTAGTTACATAAGTAGTTTTACTAAAAGAGCTAAATTATAAATTCATAAAATTATGGCTGATACAATCTTTGACTAACTAGTAACTTGGTTATTATGTTTAAATTATTAAAATCGATTTAGGAATGAATTGATTTTTTTTAATAAAAATAAAATATTAAATTATATCTTTGTTTATAGGTTATATATTACAATAAACATTATATTTACACATTTATATTTACACTTTAACTGTACACTGTTATAATATAACCCCAAAGATTGCTAAGGCAACTCTGGCCTATCTAGGAACTGTCTTCAATGAAATCGTTAATCACCCAAAAAGATTCGCTGAGACCTGCGGAGACATC
>JAQUUG010000057.1 GCA_028693965.1 Bacilli bacterium | reverse complement strand
GAAGTAAAAGTTTTATTAGTTTTTTCAAAATTTTCATCTAAGCGTTCATTAACCTTATCACTAATTAAACGTAGTCTTTGTTCTAAACGATCATTTAAAGCAGTAAAATCTTCGTTCATATTACGTGATAGTTCTGTTTTAAAAGCACCTAATTCTTTAACAACATTTAGTTCTAAATTACCTAATCGTTCTGTTATTTTAGCTTCATTTATATTTTTAAATAATGTAATAATACCAATAATTAATATAATTATTAAAAGTCCAATTATTATATAATCCATGTTTACCTCCTAATATCATTATATTACAAAAATTATCAAAAATAAAGAGAAATAAATATAATCTATTTCTCTAATATCCATTCTTCATATCCACCATTGATACTAACTAATTGATAACCCATTTTTCTTAAAATCTGAGCTACTTTAGCACTTATTAATCCTTTATCACAATAAATATAATATGTTTCATTCCTGTTTATATATTTACTTGGATTAGCTATCAGTTTTTCCATTTGAATGTTTTTCGCACCAGGAATGTGATTATGATTGAATTTTTCAATACTTCTCATATCAATTATATTAAAACAAATATGGGATTTAATAAAATCGTGTACTGAAATATCAGCAAGCATTTTAACCACCCTGCTATATTATATGAATAAGTATTAATAAAATAAGTTAATTCGTTTATTATTCTTCATCATCACTAAAGAAATCATCAAAAAATTGATCGTCAGTAATATAATTTTTATTTTCTAATTTTTCAATTTCTTCATCATTCTTTTCCATAATATCTCTATTTGATACTTTAGTAGTTTCAATAATCGGTTCTTGAACCGGTGTTACATTTGTTTCTACATCTATAATTTCAGGAACATCATCAAAGATATCAATTTCATCAGGAATAATGTTTTCGACCGGTTTAGGAATTGGTTTAAATTCCGCTGTATTATATAAATTATTAACAACATCTTCTTTAACATCATTAGTTTTTGATGTAATTTTACTCTTAGCTTCTTCTTTTTCTTTACGTTCTTCCTCTTCAAGTTCAGCTATTTTAGCATCAATTCGTTTAATTAAATCATCCATATTCATATTTGGATTTGGGGTATTAGAACTACTAGAAAAAGGATTTTGCGCTCCAAACATCGGATTTTGATTCATACTTTGATTTTGATTCATACCTGAAGTAGGATTAAAGCCTGGCATTCCTCCAAACATTGAATTTGGAATATTTCCACCCATAATATTGCTAGCATTATTAAACAATTCCTTTTGTTTATCATCAACATATTGCTTTAAGTTAAACATAGAAATAGCGGTTTTTTCTCTGACTGGATAACTGCTTTTGGGAAAACTAATACCCCAATCTATTTTAAAATTAGGTGTTAATTTAGTCTTAAAAGGCATCATTCTAGTCCTTAAAATAATTGTTTCCCATTGTTTCAATCTTTGTAGATCACTAACAGTTACTAGAGGAGTACTAGCTGTTTTATCTTTTTCTTTAGATTTAACCTCACCAGCCATTTTACTAATTTCTTCTAACGCACTAAGTTCACTACTAATTAAGTAAATAATATTCCCACAATTGCCCTTAATAGTTTCACCATTTTCTTTACCATAAACTTGATAAAGTTGTGCGAAGTTTTGAATAATAAAATTAAATCTAATATTACGACTACGAGCAGCCGTTACCATCGTTGTAACATCTTTTAGAGGAGGCATATTTGCAAACTCATCTAAAATAAAATTAGTTCGATGAGGTAATTTACCACCGTGTTCTTGCGCTACATCAATCAATGTTTCATAGCATTGTTTAATAAAAATAGTTACTAAAGAATGATAAGTTTTCTTTTCATCTTGAATAACAATAAAGACAGCTGTCTTTTGTCTACCTATTTCCTTCATATCAAAATCGTTATGTGATAACATTTCTGATAGATTTTCACGTGATGAAAATAATTTTATTTTTTGTTTAAAGACAGATAATATGCTTTGTTTTGTATCATTTGGAGCCATCAAAGTACTTGATACATTAATATATGTCGGTGAAGCTGGATCCTTATGACTAAAATATTCATTAATATAAGTTTTGCCAAGTTTTTTCTCTTCACCAGTTGTTGACATTAAATTAATGCTATTTAGATTTATTTCTTCTTCTTTGGCATCTTCAAAAAGCGCTAAAGATAATCCTACAAAATAATCAGCTGATGTTTTTTCCCAAAAAGGATCTTGATTTTGCGCCTTTTCATCATATAAGATATTCATAGCTAAGTCATCAAGTAATTCATTAGCTTTGTCTTTATTACCATTTTTGTACAAAGTATATGGTAAATTTAAAGGGTTCCAAGCATTTCCCTTTTGTGGATCTCTAAAGTTAAGGACTACAATATTGTATCCTTTTGATCGTAAGTATTCAGCATTTTCTTCATAGATTTCACCTTTAGGATCGGTAACAATCATCGATTCTTCATGTTTAGCAAGTAATTTAACCAAAGGATGAACCATAATCTGTGTTTTACCACTACCAGTAGAACCAATTATCAAATTATGAAATTCACTGTTATCTACCCACATCTCTTTACCATCATTAATTAATGGTACTCCAGCCGCATCACTACTCTCACTATTTGGTAAAACTAATTTTAAATGTGTTTTCATTTCTTTGTCTTTTGCCCATCTTGAATAACCCTTATCTGCTTTACTTTCAGTTGATAAGCCGAAGCCCTTTTCTCTTTCAAAAAAATATGATGAAACACTAGTAATAATAGTCGCTAGAACAACAAAATAAAATACTAGAGTTGCCGTTATATACTCACCGGTAAAAGCCGGAAAAGGATTAAAACCAAAAAATTCACCATCTCTTGCAAATGCTCCAACATTCAAAACACCAATGGCTACTAAATATAGTAAAACAACGGCAAAAATAGCAAATATTAAAAAGTCTTTAGGTTCTGCTCTAAACTTAAGTTTCATAGCACGTCCTCCTTATATTTCATTATTTTTTTTATGCATTCTTTTAAATAATAATATTCCTAAAATCAAAATAGATATGACAATAATCCCACTTACTATTTCTATCATATAATTGATTAGAAAATCTATAATTATTATATCATATTTTATTTTATTATTTATAGTAAATGTTATTTGTTTTTCATTTATATCATCAGGACTAATATACCATGTATAAGTATTAGTAAAAGTGTTCACCTTATCTGCATTACTATCTAATACTTCATTATAGAAGCGAATATTAATATTAATTGTTGGAATTTGACTATTTAAATCTAAAGAATTATAAAAAAAGTTATTGTAATTATAATCACCTGTTGTTTCAAACGTTAAGGTGTCATCTTCTTCTGATATGTTTCCTGATTCAAATACTTTATAATATAAAACAGAACCAACATAATCTTCTAAGGAAGTAAAATTTCTTTTAATTCTCATCACAGCATTATTTAAACTAAATTTTTTTGATATTTCGTATTCATTAAATTGTGAATAACTTTTATATGACTGAATTTTACTATCAATAAATTCGTCTGCTGTCATGTCTAAATCAGCTAAAGATTCCTTGCTTATTTCAATAATAGTAGATTCCTTAACTTCTCGTTTTTCAGTTATAACTAAATTGTAATCAACACTGCATCCAGTTATGAGTAAAGTAATTGCCATTATTGTAATAATTTTAAACTTATAATTCATATAATCACCTATTCTTCATCATCTTCTTCCGAGTCAAAAATAGTTGTTTGATTAGCAAGTAAAGCCTTTATGGTAGGAAGAGGGTCAAATGATTGATTATTTGAATCTCTAAACTCCAGATGTAGATGAGCACCAGTAACGTAACCACTACTTCCTACTTCACCTATTTTTTGGCCTCCTCCTATTCTACTACCTCCAAGAACACTTCTAGATGATAGATGAGCATAAATAGTATAATAGTCATACTCTCCGTCACCATCTATGTCATGCCCTAACTTAACATACTGACCATAACCATATGTAGGATCATTTATATCATTCCACCCAGAGAAGACAACGACACCATCAGCAATGGCATATACATCTGTTCCAGTTAAAGCTGGAAAATCAAGACCTGTATGAATATCGACTAACGTCTTACCTGTAGAAAGCGTAATAGTTCGCTCTTCACCATAATATGAAGTATAATTGTATACACTACTAGAATAAGTAAGTGGTAAAGAGGATGCTCCAGGAACATATTTTGTTTCTGATATCAAGTTTGTATCTAAATCAAATAATTGTGCAAAAGCATTTCGTTGACTAAAAATTTCATCTATTATTTGTTCTGTTTTAATAGTCTTATCTTCTTCAGAATAGTCTTTATAAGCACATTTCTCACAATTAATATAATATTCAGGAATAAAATAGTTTCTTAAATATTCTTTATATTTATCATAGTCGTTATAAGCATTAAATGTGGCAAATGGTATTTTATATTCTTTTTTTGTTCCATCTTCACTATCAGTTTCAGCATTACAAGAAAATGATGGATCAATTTTTGAGGTATCAAACATACTCATAATATCATAAGCTGAAGATTTACGATCTTGATAATTTTTATTAATCATTTGACTAATGTAATCAATAACATTATTTCCGCCCGTAACATTCATATAATCAAAATATCCTGTAAAAATTCCTCCCATAATATTTTCACGAATACTTTGGTTTGTTTGAACTATAGAAGCCAATTTATTAATAATAGCATTAAAAATCGTTTCTAAAATACCACTAGCACTTTTGCAACTAATGTTGGTATGATAGGAAATTAAAGCTCCAACAAGTCCTCTATCTCCTAGTAATAAAGATTTAGAATTTCCTAGTTCGGTTTCAGCCCATGAATAAAAACTTCCTGTTTTTATTGTATCTACAATTGAAAACGATGTAGAACTGTCACTTTCAAAAATGCCTGGATTGGCATCTTCCCAAACATCTGGATCAATAAGTGTTCCATAATGAATTGTAGCAACAATCAAAGCAATATCAAGCTCATCATCACGGTCTGGATTAGAATGATATAAATTATATTCTTCACTCAGCTGATTAAAAAACACTTCCTTATTGGTTCCCCAACCATTTAAAGTAATGAGATTACTCAATTTTTCAGTACTTTCAATGACTACCCCAACTTGATTATATGCCACAAATATTGTATAAAAAACAATAATAACAACTAGGATAACCATAAAAAAAGGAAGGATTACAGGTGAAATCAATCCAATAATTTTAGCAATCTTTTTATATTTTTTTATTTTATTAAATAAATCGTTATCATTCATTCACCATCACATCCTTACCTAATAATTATTATAATCCGCCACCGCTTCCAAAGGAATCAAGCTCTTGCTCTGTAGCTACAATATTAATACGCATTCTTCTGCTACCACAAATAAACAAAGCCTCTCCTTGATTATAACGTTTAATACTTTCAATTTCATTATCATTTAAGTCAATTAATTTAGACAAGTCTTCTACAGCCTGTTTTCTAAGACCCATAACCATATAATATGATGCATTATCAAAGATAGCTTTTCCCTGCGTAATAACAGATGGATCAGAAAAATCACTTGGTTGTTGAGTTATAATAATAGTTCCTGTATTATATTTACGAGAGCGTCTTTGTACTTGCGCTAAAAAGTCAGCTCCAAGTGTGTTATTGCCACTTAATAATACGTGAGCCTCATCGACCATTAATATGGTATTAGTCGCTTTATTTAAAGTCAATCCCCATGCATATTTTAAAATATTAAAAAATAATGCATTTCTAATATTTCGGTCGGCATTCATTAATTCTCTAATATTAAAAACAATAAATTCGCTTTTAGGGCTAATTGTTGTATGATCATCAAAGTAATATTTAAGTTCTTTAACAATTGGTCTAATCTTAAGTTCTAATCTTTCCATAACATCTTTTTCGTGACTTTGTTCAACCATAGAGATTAGTTTGCCCTTAATCGTTGCATAAACATCTTTAAAAGTTGGATAATCTTCAGACGTAAATTTAGTAAAATCAGTATTAAAATCCATTCCAAAACGACGATAGGTATCTTGGACTACTTCACTAAAGAGTGTCACAACATCTTCATCTACATTTGGATCATAGTATTTTAAAAAAGCTTTTAATGTTTGAAGTGTCCTTGTTAAAACAGTATAACCAAGTCCTTGTTTAGCTTCTTCTTCATCATAATCCATTACTACTTCAAGTGGATTAATCATTCCAAATTCGCCACCCTTACCAAGGTCAATAAAATCACCATTATATAATTTGGTCATTTCTTCTAATTCACCTTCAGGGTCAATTACAACAACTTGATGATTGTTACGAATATTAGTACGTAAAAGCATTTTTGCTAAAGTTGATTTACCACTACCTGATGTTCCTAATATAATCATATTAGCATTATTTCTATTATGTTCTTTTTTTGTTTGATATAAAAATTGATTAAATAAAATAACCCCGCCTGAAAAATCAGTCCCAAGTAAACATGACAAACCAGGATCTTTAATACTATCAAAAATAAAAGGGTACATAGCCGATAACGTAGTTGATGGAATTGGCGTGCCGATTCTTTTTTCTATTTCCTGACTTGGATAAATTGGAACAATTGATTTTAAAACACGTTCCTGTTCAAATCTTAGAGGCATTGCATGCATTTCCATCGCTTCTATATAATTTTTAATTTGTAATTTTTTACTAATTAATTCATCCTCTGAATCTGCTGTTATCATTACATGCATTTGTGTATCATAAATTTTGGACTGACTAGAAGCAAGCATTTGAATAAAATATTCTAATGATTCATAATCTTGTCTGATTCTTTCTTGAATTGTCTTATCATTTTCTTCTTGATAACGTTGCTTTAAATCAGCAATTTCTTTATTTAACATCTTACTAATAACTCCAAATGGAAGTGGAATATGCTTAATAACTAGTTTAATTCCTGACATACTAGTCAAGTTAGCTAAATAACCTGGACTAATAAATTTAGGATATGAGATAACTGTTAAAATAGTAGCATATTTATCA
>JAQUUG010000056.1 GCA_028693965.1 Bacilli bacterium | reverse complement strand
GATTTGATCTAGAAATTATTAATGGCAGTGATTTTGATAAGTATTTAGATAAATATGATTATGGTGCAACATATAATGATGAGGCTGCCTATAATAGGGCAATAATGGGAGATGCAACAACAGAAACAAAGGGCTGGTATAATGACAGTAAATCTAGTTTTGTCTATGCAGCTTATTCATGGTTTATGCGTGGGGGTGGATATACCAATTCTACTAATGCTGGAATCATGTGTTTTAATAGTAACTGGGGAACAAGTAGTGCCAGTCATAATATTACTTCACGTGCCGTTTATGTTAATTTATAAGAATTAACATAGCTCTCTTTCGTAATATTTAGGATAACCACCTGTGTCAACCCACAGGTTATTTAAAAGCAAGAACGAAAAAAAATATAATATGAATAATAAAACCTGCTAGGTCATTAGGATCAGCAGGTTTTTATTTGTTATTTTAATTAAAAAAACTTAATTTATTATTATTTTGACAAAAATAAACAAAAGCTGACATAAAAAAGTAATAAAATGGTAGGAAATTAGCTAATTTTGTTGAATTATATTTTTGAAGGAGGAATTCAATGATAGAACAATATGAAATTAACACATCAACTTTGGCGGTATTACCGTCTAAAAACAATATGTCAAAAGTAGTAGAACTAGACAATACTTTTTTAGTTAAAAAAAGTCCAACGAGAATAATAGACGATAGCTGTAAATATTTTGGTAGTTCATATATAGGAAGGTTTGAAGGAACAAAAACGTTAATTGGATATAATTATAAAGCACCAATTATAGTTGAAGAAACAAGAGAAATTATTTTTTTTCCTACCGCATCACCACGCCTTTATGAATGCGAGTGGATTTCATTAAATAATATTAAAGATTATCATAGAAGTGGTAACAAGGTAGAAATAACATTTAAAAACAATGTTAAGATTGAACTCTTAATATCTTTAAACACGATTGAAAATCAAATTTTAAGAGCCACACGATTGGAATCTATTTTAAGAAAAAGAAAAGAAGGGTAATAAGCATTAGTTTATTTCTTTTTTTGACTTGAAAAAAACTGCAATTCGTGATAAATTATATATGTTATGGCATACTAAGTAATGCGTTGTGGAGTGGTAAATATGAAGAAAAAAAGAAAAATAAGATATGATCGAATTATTAAAATAATTGTATTGCCATTGTTACTATTTATTATTATGGTGTTGGCAATAAAAATGTTTAGTAAAATATCAAAAAAAGAAATATTAATGACTAATTTCATTAATAAAGAAGTGGAATTAGTAGAATCATATGCAGCAGATAATAATCTAAATTTAGATATAACTTATGAATATAGTGAAAGCGTTACTAAAGATTATATTATAAGTCAAAGTATAAGCGAAAATACAGTCATAAATGATGGTGATGATTTAAATGTTGTAGTTTCTTTAGGACAAATAGATAGAGATGTTTATGAAGAATTAGGCGTAAATGAATTAGGTAAAGTACCTATTATGATGTATCATGGAATTCATAACTTAAACAATAGTGATACTGCTTATGTTGGTGGTAATGTTGATATTGATGGCTATCAAAGAACTACTGAAGCATTTAAAGATGATTTAGAGTTTTATTATGAAAACGGTTACCGAATGATTAGATTAATTGATTACGTAAATGGAGACATTGATGTTGAATTAGGAAAGAGTCCAATTGTATTAACTTTTGATGACGGGCTAAAAAACAATATTTTTGTAAAAGGATTAGATGAAGAAGGCAATATTATCATTGATGAAAACAGTGCTGTGGGGATACTAGAAGCTTTCAAAAAAAAGCATCCGGATTTTAATGTAACAGCTACTTTCTTTGTTAATGGTGAACTTTTTGAACAACCAGAGTATAATGAAAAAATTATAGAATGGTTAATAGATAACGGTTATGATGTTGGCAATCATACTTATAGTCATGGCAAGTTAAATAGTATGACCACGGATGAAGTACAAGAAGAAATAGGCAGTGTTTATCAAAAACTTAATGCTATAGTTCCTGGAGAATATGTAAATATTGTTGCTCTACCTTTTGGAATACCATATAGTCAAACTGATAATAATTTTGCTTATATTTTAAATGGATCATATAACAATATATCATATTCGACAGTTGCTACCTTGCGTGTAGGTTGGGAGAGCAATTATTCACCTTTTAGTTCATCTTTTGATAAAACATATATTAAAAGGATTAGAGCTTATGACAATAATGGTGAAGATTTTGATATTGAAATGAATTTTAAAGTTTTAGAAAGTAGTCGCTATATATCAGATGGTGATGTAAATATGGTGGTTATTAAAGATAAAGATAGTATATATTTAAATAGTAATGTCACTAAAAATGTGATAAAATATTAAAAGAGGTGGCATATGAATAAAAAGGGATTTGTTTTAGGAGGATTTATATATTTATTAATGGCTTTATTTTTGTTGTTATTACTCACTATTTTAAGCGTTTTGGCCGCTAATAAAGTTTCCCTTGATAAAATAAAAGATGATGTTTTATATGAAGTTGGTGAAGAAAGTGGGGCAAGTATGCATAGTTTTTCTTATAACGAAAGTTATTATGCATTTATTGTTCCAACCACAGGACTTTATAAAATAGAATTATGGGGGGCGAGTGGTGGAGATTTTCTTCAAATCTTAGGTGGCAAAGGGTCTTACACTTCTGGAACAATTCAATTGGAAAAAGGAACAAAGTTATATATATATGTTGGTGGTAATCCTGGAACTGGTGAAACTGGAGGATATAATGGTGGGCAATCTATTTACGAAGGGCAAGGATTATATGGACGTGCTGGCGGTGGAGCTACAGATATAAGATTGATTAGTGGAAGTTGGGATGACGAAACAAGTTTGAAATCTCGTATTATGGTTGCTGCCGGTGGTGGTGGTGCTAATTATCGAAACTATGCAGATCAATTATGTGGTTATGGTCAAGGTAATGGTGGCGCAGGAGGCGGACTAATTGGTTATGATGGTATATCAGAAGAACATACTTATAGTGATTGTACCTATGGATGGGCTCTTGGTACAGGAGGAATGCAAACATCAGGTGGTCAGCTTGTAAACTATAGTATATCAGGGACTGAAACCGATAGAATTACAACTGGAGGATTTGGAATGTCATTAGATATCCTGAACCCTCAGAGTGGTGGAGGTGCCGGATATTATACTGGCGGAATTGGTGGTCATGGTGGAGCCGGTGGTGGTTCATCATTCATATCTGGGCATAATGGTTGTGATGCAATAAATGCGTCTGGAACTCATACTGGGCAAGCTGATCATTATTCAGGTAAAGTCTTTTCAGATACAATTATGATTGATGGAAATGGTTATTTTTGGACTAATGTCAAAGAATCACAATCGCAAATGCCCAATCCAGCAGGAGGTTATTATGATCTTGGTGTGGGAAATAGTGGTAATGGTTATGCAAGAATAACAAAATTAATTTGACATATTATTTAAAAATGAATATAATATTTTTATAAAAACAAAGAACAAGAGGAGTATTTTATTATTTGTTTGTAGAGAATTAGTGCTAGGTGAAAACTAATAACAAAAATAAAAGAAGGTAGCTTGGGAGTTTAATATCTAAGTAAATAGGATATTACGTAAACTTGCGTTAAAAGATTGAGGTTATTTTATAACAAATTAAGGTGGTACCACGTAACTACGTCCTTATCTAGGAACGTGGTTTTTTATTATTAAGAAAGAGGAGTAAAATGTTAAATAGGGAAGAATATATAGAAAAATTTAATAGATATGCAAAATTTTATGATATGAATAATGATAAAATAAGTAGAAAATATTATCATTCATTTAGAGTAGCTAGTTTATGTGAAATAATTGCTACTAATTTAGGATTAGATGAAGATGATATTTTCCTTGCTTATATCATTGGTTTGTTACATGATATAGGAAGGTTTAAGCAAGCTACCATATATAATACTTATGATGATAATAAATCAGTAAACCATGCAGTTTTGGGAGTACAAATCTTAGAAGAAAATAATTATATTGAAAACTATGTAATAAATAGTAAACTAAAAAAGCTTGTTCTAAAAGCCATCTATAATCATAATAGACTTAATATAGAACCAGGTTTATCAGAAAGAGAATTGTTATTTTGTAAAATTATTAGAGATGCTGATAAAATAGATATATATAAAATAATAATAGACGAAAATTATTATCATATTAATGATGGAAAACCAAGTACATTAGTTTTAAATGATATTTTAAATAATCAGTCAGTTAATAATGCTAATGTTAAATCGGCTGTTGATAAACTAATATGTGCTTTTGGATATGCATTTGATATTAATTATGAAATTAGTTTACAACTTATTCAAAAAGAAGAATATATTGATAAGCTTTATAATCAATCATTAAATTATTATGGCACATATAAAAATATGTTATTAAGAATTAAAAATCAAGTACAAAATTATATAAATAATAGATTGGAGAAAAAACAATGTTAGAGACAAAATATAATCATTTAGAAGTTGAAAAAAACAAATATGAAAAATGGCTTGAAAAAGGATATTTTCAAGCAAAAGAAACTAGTAATAAATCTTATTGTATCGTGATTCCACCTCCTAATGTTACTGGGAAACTTCATTTAGGACATGCTTGGGATACGACGCTTCAAGATATTATAATAAGATATAAAAGAATGGAAGGATATGATACTTTATGGCTTCCTGGAATGGATCATGCTGGGATAGCAACACAAGCCAAAGTAGACGCTAAATTAAGAAAAGAAGGTATTGAGCCACGTCAAATGGATCGCCGTAATTGGTTACAAAAAGCTTGGTCATGGAAAGAAGAATATGCCGAAAATATTCATAAACAGTGGGCGAAAATGGGGTTATCTTTGGATTATACAAAAGAAAGATTTACTTTAGATGAGGGTCTTTCTAAAGCGGTTAGAAAAGTATTTGTAGACTTATATAATGAAGGCCTAATATATCGCGGGGAGAGAATCATTAACTTTGACCCTGTTGCTATGACGGCTCTTTCTAATGAAGAAGTAATATATAAAGAAGATAAAGGAGCTTTTTATCATCTTAAATACATAATTGAAGGAACAAATGATTATTTAGAAGTAGCAACAACTCGTCCAGAAACATTATTTGGTGACACTGCTGTAGCAGTTAATCCAAATGATGAAAGATATCAAAAATATGTTGGTAAAAATGTTATATTACCAATTGTTGGCAAAAAAATACCAATTATTACAGATGAGCATGCGGACCCTACTTTTGGAACGGGTGTTGTTAAAATAACACCAGCTCATGATCCTAATGATTTTGAAGTTGGACTTCGTCATAATTTAGAACGTATTATAGTAATTAATCCTGATGCGACAATGAACGAAAATACTGGCAAATATCAAGGCTTAGATCGTTTTGAATGTCGTAAACAGTTAATTAAAGACTTGGAAGAACAAGATTTAATTATAGAAATAGAAGAAATTGTTCATAGTGTTGGACATTCTGAACGTAGTGATGCTGTTATTGAACCTTATTTATCTAAACAATGGTTTGTTAAAATGCGCCCTTTAGCTGATAGAGTTTTAGAAAATCAAAAAGATAAAGATACTAAGGTTAACTTTGTTCCAAGTCGTTATGAAAAAATAATGAATCATTGGATGGAAATAACATATGATTGGTGTATTTCAAGACAACTATGGTGGGGACATCAAATTCCTGCATGGTATAAAGACGATAAAGTCTACGTAGGTTTGGAGGCGCCAAAAGAAGATGGTTGGATTCAAGACAATGATGTTCTTGACACCTGGTTTTCAAGCGCTTTATGGCCTTTTTCAACTCTAGGATGGCCAGACAAGACTGCTTTATTAGAAAAATATTATCCTAATAATTGTTTAGTAACAGGTTATGACATTATTCCTTTTTGGGTTAATAGAATGACCTTTCAAGGACTACATTTTACGGGTGAAAGACCTTTTAAAGATTGCTTAATACATGGCTTGATTCGCGATAAGGAAGGTCGCAAGATGAGTAAGTCACTAGGTAATGGTGTTGATCCGATGGATGTCATTGATAAATATGGATGTGATTCATTAAGATTTTTCTTAGCTACTTCCACAGCTCCAGGGACAGATTTAAGATATGATGAAGAAAAAGTTAAAGCCACTTGGAATTTTGTTAACAAATTGTGGAATGCTTCTCGTTTTGTATTAATTAATCTAGAGGATTTTAAACAAGATAATGAGTTAATAAACTTACAATTAAGTGATAAATGGATTTTAACAAAAATGAATAGATTGATAACTAATGTTAGGAAACACATGGATAAGTATGATTTTAATGTTGTTGGTAGCGAATTATATAGTTTTATCTGGAATGATTTTTGTGACTGGTATATAGAGCTTGCTAAGATAAACATGAATGACACTACCAAAAAGGTATTACTTTTGGTAGTAACTAATATATTAAAAATGTTACATCCTTTCATGCCATATGTTACTGAAGAAATATATCAATTATTACCAATTAAAGAGGAAAGTATTGTCATAAGTTCTTATCCAATTGCCAATAAAAAACAAATATTTGCTGAAAGTGAAGAGATGGATGAAATAATTGAACTAGTAAAAAAAATAAGAAGATTTAAATTAGAAAAAAATATTGGAAAAAATTATTGTTTATATTATGATAACAATAATTTAGCAAATGATATGATTTTAATTGGTAAAATTCTTAAAATTGATCATACTAATATTATTAACCAAAAACAAGATAGTATGCTAGAACTAACACGATATGATTTTAATTTTAAAAAACAAATTATTGTACTATATTATGACAATAAAAATAATCAAGAACAAGAAAAAGAATTGTTGATTAAAGAGAAAAATCGTTTAACAGCTTCTATAGAAAGACGCGAAAAATTACTTAATAATACCAATTATGTTGCTAAAGCACCGGAGGCAATCGTTAAAAACGAGCAAGAAAGCTTACTTAAAGAAAAAGAGGAACTAGCAAATGTTTTGAATAGCTTAAGCTAAAGTATATTGCGCGCTATTTGGTAAATACTAATATTGAAACTATTAATTAACATAGTTTTACATATTTTGACTAAAATAGTTAATTTTCTATTGACTAATTATTCAAATATGTGTTATATTAATAATGTAAAAAATAAAGGAGGGAAATTGAGGATGAAAAGCAATAAAGGATTTACACTTGTTGAACTTTTAGCAGTAATCGTTATCTTGGCTATTATCGCATTAATCGCTACACCATTAATTATGAATATAATTAACGAAGCGAAAGAAGGTGCAGCTAAAGATAGTGCTTACGCTTACATTAAAG
>JAQUUG010000003.1 GCA_028693965.1 Bacilli bacterium | reverse complement strand
CAATAAGCTATTTTATTACTTCTACCAACTCTTCCTCTTATTTGATATAGCTGTGATAACCCAAAATGATCAGCATCCAAAATAATTAAAGTATTGACATTAGGAATATCAATTCCTGTTTCAATAATGGTTGTACATATTAAAATGTTATATTCTTTATTAACAAAACGTATCATTACATTTTCAATAGCTTCTTTTGTCATTCTACCATGGGCATAAACAACATTAGCTTCTGGAATAAGTTCTTTTATTTCTTTAGCTTTACTCTCTATTTTATCTACACTATTATAAAGTAAAAAGACTTGTCCTTCTCGCGATAATTCCTTATAAATTGACTCTTTAATAATTTGATTATTCTCTTCTAAAACATAAGTCTGCACTGGATATCTATTAATAGGCGGTGTTTCAATTAATGATAAACTTCTAACTCCCGCCATTGACATTTGTAAGGTTCGCGGAATGGGTGTGGCTGTTAAAGTTAATACATCAATATTATTTTTATATTGCTTTATTTTTTCTTTATGAATTACACCAAATCGTTGCTCCTCATCAATTACTAAAAGACCTAAGTTTTTAAAAACTACTTGATCATTTAATATTTTATGTGTACCTATAACAATATCTATTTTTCCATCTTTTAGTCTACTAATTATTTTATTTAATTCTGTAGTAGAAACAAAACGATTTAAAAGAACTATTTCCACAGCAAAGTTCTTAAATCTTTCTATTGCATTGTTATAGTGCTGTGATGATAAAATAGTCGTTGGGCATAAAAAGGCAACCTGCTTCCCAGACAAAACAGCTTTAAACATGGCTCTAAAAGCGACTTCTGTTTTGCCAAAACCAACATCACCGCATAGTAAGCGATCCATTGGCGTACTTTTTTCCATATCTTTTTTTATTTCTTCAATTACTTTAATTTGATCTTTTGTCGGACTATAAACAAAACTTTTTTCAAAAGATAATTGTAAATCATTATCTTTATCAAAAGCAAAGCCTTTAATACTTTCTCTTTTTGCATATAAATCAATTAAATCATCAGCAATACTCTCAATTTTTTTCTTAACTCTTCTTTTTGTTTTTTCCCATTCTATACTTCCTAATTTAGTTAAGCTAGGAACACCACTACCTGATGGCGAATATTTGCTAAGTAATTCTATTTTTTCAACAGGAACATATAATTTATCACCATTTTTATATTCAAGTTGTAGGTAATCTTTTTTAAGACCATTTTTTGTTATCACTTTAATACCAAGATATTTACCAATTCCGTGAGTTAAATGAACAACATAATCACCTGGTTCCAATTTTCTAATATCTTTAATTTTAGTTCCTATTTTAAACTTACTGTAATAATTATTAACTTGATTTTGTTTATTATATAATTCTTTCTCACCAATAACAATATAATCATCTATTTCATAACCAAAAGCGATAGCTTTCTTTATAACATTAATGTATTTATCATTAATATTATTTTCATCTGTTAATAATAATTTGTCATTTTCTAAAAAAGTTATTAAATTATTAATTTTATAAGTATTATTTAAACAAATTATTACCTTTTTATTAGCCTTTAAATAATTTTTTAGTCTTTCATTAATTTGATCTTTTGTTGGTATAAAGGGAAGCAAATCTCTACTATTATATACTACAGTAGTATCTTTTTCTTGTAAATTATCAAAAAGAGCAAAATTATAACCATTTATTCCTATATCATTAAAAGAATGCATATATTTTGTTTTAATATCTAATTCAATACTTATGCTATAATCATTCATCTCTGATTCCAAACTTATATATGCTTTTTTTAAAACATTGTAGTCATCATAAAAAATTAAACCTTGTGAATATTCATTTATGCTAGATGGAGTAATATATTTAGTAAGATCACGGTGTTTTATATTAAAAAAATCTATATCTTGTGAAACAATAAATTCTGTATTAGGAAAAATAGTAATAATATCTATTTTTTTGTAACTTAATTGTGTATCAACATCAAATATTCTAATACTCTCAATATTATCACCAAAATATTCTAAGCGACAAGGATTATCACTATTAAGAGGAAAAACATCTATAACAAAGCCTCGAACTGCAAAATCACCTGTTTTATTTACTATAGAACATTTTTCATAACCAATTTTCAATAATTTTTCTATTAATTTTTTGATTTCATATTCATCGTTATTTTTAATTATTATTTTACTATTAATAAAATCATCTTGAGGTGGTAAATAACGCAAAAAACCCATCATATTAGTAACTATGATGTTTTTATTATTATAAGAATTAATCATTGTTTCAATGCGGTTAACTTTTAATTCTGGACTGAGTGCTAATGCTTCACTAGTTAAAAAATCATCCATGGGAAATAATAAAACTTTATCTGTATAATTTTTAATTATTTGCATATATAAATTAGATTCATATAAAGAATTAGTAACAAATAAAATATTATTATTCGTTTTTTGAAAAGTTTCATATAAATATTGACCTTTTAACTCTCTAGTAAGACCAACAATATTTTTATAATTTAATAAATCATTAAATGGTTTCAAGAAAGCCTCCTTATTAGTTTTGATTATATTTATTCATAAAATTTTCAAAAGAATTGTTTAAATAATAATCAATAATATCTGAAGATTTTTGACATATATTATCAATTATTGTTTTTTCTTCTTGATTGAAATTTCCTAACACATAATTAATAATATCTGTATTAATTGGACGAGAAACGCCAATTTTAAGGCGCTTATAATTCTGTGTTCCTAAATGCAATTCAATATTTTTAAGACCATTATGGCCACCCGAACTACCTTGACTTTTAATTTTTATTTTACCACAAGGAATATCTAAATCATCATGAACTATTAAAATATCCTTTAAATCTATTTTATAAAAATTCACATATTGTTCTATTACTTCTCCAGATAAATTCATATATTTTTGAGGTTTCAAAAAAATTACTTTCTCACCATTAATGATTGAAGTTGTATATAAACCATCAAATTTATTATGAAATATAGTTATTTTTTTATTTTCTAAATAAGTATCAATAAACTTAAATCCAACATTATGTCTAGTATTATCATATTCTTTTCCAGAATTACCAAGTCCAACAATTAATTTCATATATAATACCTCCTTACTTTATATTGTGATATATATTGTATATTTCCGTTTTATTTACATTACGATCCTTAGCCGTTAATTTAATTGCTTCTTTACTACTTTTACCTTCTTTTAAATATAAATTAACATGTTCTATCACTGTCAAATTAGAATAATTATTAACTTTTTTTTGACCTTCTATTACAACGACAAATTCACCCTTTATATTAAAATCAGTATCAAATAATTCTTCTATTTTTCCTCTATATATTTCCTCATATTTTTTACTTATTTCCCGGGAAATACTAATGTTTCTATTTCCCATTATTTCTATTATATCTGTTAATGTTTCTTTAATACGATGAGGTGCCTCATATATAATTAATGTTTCTTCATATTGAGCATATTTTTCTAATTCTTTTTTTCTTTGATTCTTTTTGTTGTTCAAAAAACCAATAAATATGAAAGGGGAAGGGTTTATTCCTGAAACTGTCAAAGCCGGAATAAGCGCTGTTGGTCCTGGTAAAGAAACCACATTAAAATTATTATCAATAGCCTCCTTAACAAGCAAAAAACCAGGATCACTAATTATTGGTGTCCCTCGGTCACTTACCAATCCAACATTCATACCACTGTTTAGATAAGAAAGTAAAATATCTTTATTTTTATTTTCATTAAATAAATGACTAGAAATAAGTTTTTTATCAATGTTCAAATGTTTAATTAATTGTCTCGTTACCCTAGTATCTTCCGAAAAAATAACTTCTACTTCTTTTAAAATATGAATTGCTCGCAAAGTTATATCCTCTAAATTACCAATTGGTGTTGGAATTAAAAATAAAGTTGCTTTTCCATCATAACTTTTTTGAATCATCTTTTTTCACCCCATTTGAAAAATTTTTAATATTTCTTTAGTATATTTACCATCTTCTTCATGAACATATAAAGGTGGCTCGACAATAAGACCTGAATTACCATTTTTAATTCCTTCTATCAATATCATATTTGCTTCACTATCGATTTTTGGATAAATGAATTGTATTCTTTTTGGCTCTATATTATTTTTTTTCATTTCAAAAATAATATCTAATAAACGGTTTGGTCGATGAACAATATTAATACTAGCATTATTTTTCAATATTTTTTTACTTATTATCATTAACTGTTCAAGATTTAATTTTATCTCATGACGAGCAATTTGTTTATATATACTATTCCCTTTTTTATTATTTTCATTTATTTTAAAAAAAGGAGGATTGCAAGTGATTATATCATAATAATCGCTTGGTATTTTTTTATATAATATATTTATATCTTCGTTGATTATTTTTATTTGATTAATTTTATTATTAATTTCAATTGATTGTTTTGCTAATTCAAAAACATCTTGTTGAATTTCTACTCCAGTAATAGAAGCTTTAGTTTTTGTCGATAAAATTAAAGGAATTGGAGCATTTCCTGTTCCAATATCTAAAATGTTTTTAGTTCTTAAATTAATTTTTACAAAATTTGCTAATAAAACTGAGTCCAATGAAAAAGCAAACATATCCTTATTTTGAATAATTTTTATATTGTTGTAGTTAAGAAGATCATTAATCACATTTGAATTCATTAACTTTAACCTCTATATTACCAACATCTTTAATATTAACTGTATATTTGCCTTTTATAATGTCAATATTTATAACTTTTCCTTGACCTTCAGCAATAGTTACTATATCACCAAGCTGTGGCAAACACTTACGACACTCTTTATATGTATCATCCTCATATTTTAAGCAACATAAAAGACGACCACAACAGCCATTAATTTTGTTTGGATTCAAAGATATATTTTGATTTTTTGCCATATTTATAGAAACTGAATCTAAATCATTCAAAAATTTAAAACAGCATAATTGACGGCCACAAATACCTATGCCACCAATTTCTTTTGCTTTGTCTCTAGCACCAATTTGTCTTAATTCTATCCTTGTCTTATAAATACTTGCTAATTCTTTTGCTAAAGATCTAAAATCAATTCTACTATCTGCAGTAAATTGAAACACTAACTGTTCTCTATCAAAAGTATAATTTGCATCAATAATATTCATATTTAATTTTAATTTTTTTACCAATTCACGACATTTTTGTAATGCCTCTTGATTATTTTTAACATTTTTTAAATGATTTAAATAATCTTCCTTCGTTGATATTCTTACTACCTTACTAAGTGGTTTTTTTAAATTTTCTTCTTTTATTGGAAATTGTGTTTTTATTACTTTGGCAAATTGTAATCCCCGTTCTGTCTCTACAATAACTGTAACATTTTTATATAACTTTAAACCATTGGGATTAAAATTATATACTTTTCCTTTATCCTTAAAAGAAATTCCAACAACATATATGTTTTTATCTTCCACATTATTCACTCCAATCTATAATTAATTTATCTATTAATAAATTACTATTTACATTATACTTCATTTTTTCATTATTTTCCATTATACTATCAATACGTTTAACAATATCCTCATACCTTAATTTTTCACTTAATGATATTATACTCTTTTCTTCATTTTTAAATATTTTTATTTGCTTTAAAGTTTTATAATTTAAAATATTTTGATAAAACAATAATATTATTTTAAATGCCATCACATTATCGTCTTTATTTTTAATATATTTATGCCATAATTTTTTAGTATACAAAATTGTCTCTATTTTTTTTTGCTCAAATGTTTCTATAAAATTAACAATAATATCAATTATTTCCCCATTATTTTCTGTTTTTTCTTCTTTATTTTCATTTAAAATGTCATTTAAAATGTTTTCTTCTTTACTAGCTTTAATATTAGTTGGAAATAATTTTACTATTTGACAGCGTGATTTAATTGTTTCTAAAACTTTTTCCGTATTTTCTGTAATTAAAATAGCTATAATATTTTTTTCTGGCTCTTCTAAAAACTTTAAAATTGTATTAGCTGATGATGCATTAAATCTATCAGCTTGGTTTATTATATAGACACGATAATTTGATTCTATTGGTTTATTTTTAAATTGTTGTTCTAACTTATCTACTTGCTCTTTTTTAATAAAATAGCCATCGGGATTTATAATATATAATTCAGAAAAAATATTTTTATCTATTTTATTAATTATTTCATCTTTATTGGAATAATTATCACTACAAAAAATAGTTTTAACAAAAGTCAAAACTAAATCAAATGATTTATTATATCCATTTGTTTCAAATAAATATGCATGCGAATATTTTTTTTGATTCACTGTTTTTTCTAATATTCTAGTACATATTGGTTGTTCTTCTTGATACGTCGCAAACATCAATTTATCCTCCTTTAAAAGTAGGTTACTAAATAAATTATAATCATTGAAAACAAAGCTGGAACACCGAGTAAAGTTGTATATCCAACTGTATATAGATTAATTGGAATTATAATTTTTAATGGTTCAGCTAAAACATTATAACCATATAACAATAGGCAACTAAATATTATTTTTTTTAATATTTTATATGCTTTTTTTATCATCTTTGTCCACCTCAATAAAGAATATGAACATACTTTTTTTTTATGATATTTCTTGTCTTTTATTTAAAGCCATTTCTAGAGTTAAAAGATCAATATAATCTATATCTGTTCCAAGAGGAATTCCATACGCTATTTTAGTTATTTTAACAGGCATATTTTCTAGAAGTTTACTAATATACAAAGAGGTGGTTTCTCCTTCAATAGTTGACTTGATAGCAATTATTATTTCACTTACTTGATCTTCTTTTATTCTTTCAATTAATTGATTAATATTTAAATCCTCAGGATTTACTCCATCTAAAGGAGAAATTAGACCATTTAGTACATGATAAGTACCATCATAACTACCAATTTTTTCAAATAATATGATGTTTTTAGGCTCTTCTACTATACAAATAATATTTTTTTTTCGATTGGCATTTTTACATATAATGCATAAGTCTTCTTCTGAATAATTATTACATTTCTTGCATCTTTTTATTTTAGTTTTAACATCTTTTAATGAATTACTAAATAAAGTCACATCTTCGTCACTTAAAGACATTATTGCTAAAGCATGCCTTTCTGCTGATTTATCTCCAATACCTGGTAATTTTTTTAAGCATTCTATTAAATTATTTAAAGATTGTGGATACATTAAAATAATCCTGGCATACCTTTTGTGTATTTGCCCATTGTTTCTTCTGTTTCTTCGTCAATGTTTTTTAATGCTTCATTAAATGCGACAACTATTATATCTTCTAGCATTTCGATTTCGTCTTTATCAATACTTTCAGAATTAATTGTGATTTTTTTAACTTTTTTATTACCATAAACTTCTACAGTGACAAATGAAGAAGTAGCAGTAAACACCTTTTCATCAATTATTTTTTTTGATTCAGTCATTTCTTTTTGAATTTTTTGAGCTTGTTTCATTAAAGCTTGCATATTCATATTTTATCTCTCCTCACTATATTCTATTATATCATCAAATGTTTCTTCAATAGTATTTTTTTTAATTTTCTTACTATTTATTTTTTTTATTATATTATTTAATTTATCTTCTGTATCATCATAAACAAAAGTTTTTGTTTTGTTATTAAAATCTCGTCTTATTATTTCCCAAGATGGCTGATCTATTGCTATAACCTTATATTTTTTTTGTAATATTTCAATTAACAATTTTTCTATATTTTCAATATTAATTAAAAAATCTTCAACTTCTAACTTAGTATTATAAACAAAAACAATGTGTTCCTCACTTGCTGCCTTAATTTTACCATCTATCAATAATGATGCTGCTTTAGAATAATCTGATTGTAAAACATAACTATAAACATCTTTTATTTTATCTTTTAATTGTGCTATTTCTCTTTTATTTACTCTTGATAAGGTATTATTTATTCTTATATTTTGATATTTTTTTATTTGTTCATAATCTTCTTTTTCTATTTTACTTTTTTCTCTATTTTGTTCATTAATTTCCGATGATGTTTTTTTTAAGAGTGGTTTTTCATTTTCAGTGTTAATAACTTCTGTTTTATTATTATTATTATTATATTTATCAACTAATAAATATAATTTTAAAATTATCATTTCAACAACTATTTTAAAATCAGTGTAATATTTTGATTTAGACATTATTTCAATAATATCAAAGATAATTTTATTTATTTGGTCTATAGTATAATATTCTAATATTTCATCATACAAATTATTATTTTTATCATTTGAAATATTATAAACCATTACATTTTTAAATAATTCAATAATTTTTTCAGATAATTTTAACATGCTTTTACCATTATTATTATAATCATCGATTTTTTCATAAACAATTTTTATTTGTTTTTTTGCAATTAATAACAAAATGTTTTTTATTTCTTCTTCAGATATTAGTCCATTTATATCATATATGTCTTGTTTTGTTATTTTAAAATTAGCATAGGCATATGCTTGATCCAATATTCCAATGGCATCCCTAAGTCCACCGTCTGCTAAAGTAGCTATTTCTAAAGAGGCATCTTCTTCTATTTGTATTGACTCTTTATTACAAATGTTTTCTATTTGTTTTTCTATTTCATTTATACTTATCTTTTTAAAATCAAAGCGCTGACATCTAGATATTATTGTCGCTGGGATTTTATGAGGATCGGTTGTTGCTAAAATAAAAATAGTATGGGTCGGAGGTTCTTCTAATGTTTTTAATAAAGCATTAAAAGCTCCTACCGTTAGCATGTGAACTTCATCTATTATATAAACTTTATATTTTCCATAAGTAGGTACTAAATTTACTTTATTTTTTAATTCCCTTATTTCATCAATACCATTATTTGAAGCAGCATCTATTTCAATTATATCGGTATTCTGTTTATTAATTATTTGCGTACAATTAACACATAAATTACAAGGATTTTCATTTTTTAAATTTTCACAATTAATGGTTTTTGCAAATATTTTAGCTACACTTGTTTTTCCTGTTCCTCTTGGTCCTGCAAATAAGTATGCATGCGAAATTTGTTTCTTTTTTATTGCATTTTTTAAAGTTTTTATAATGATATTTTGGCCTATTACTTCGTCAAAATTATTTGGTCTATATTTTCTATATAAAGTCTGATACATTATATCACCTACCATTATTAATTATAACATTTAATGTTTTTATTGTCTCTTGTTTTTAAAAAAATCTTGTAACAATTTTATAGATTCCTCTTTTAAAATGTTTTTTGTAATATTTATGTTATTTTTTTCTAATAAATTATTAGTTTGTTTACTAAAGCCATATTTATTATTATCCGTTGCGTATACTATTTTTTTTATTCTTGCTTGTATTATAGCCCCAGTACACATTAAACAAGGTTCCATAGTTATGTATATTGTACAGTCATCTAAATGCCATGTATTTAATTTTTTTGAAGCTTTTTCTATCACATCTATTTCAGCATGTCTTGTTGCTGACTGATATTTTTCTTTTTTATTATATGATTTTGCTACAACTTTATTATTTTTTAATATTATTGCACCAACTGGTACGTCATTATATTTTAGTGATTTTTTTGCTTCTTTTAAAGCAATCATCATATATTTTTCTTTCATTTTTTCACCACCATTATAAAAGCACGCACATAAAGAGGTTTTTAAGGCTGCTATCTTCCAATCCTGACCTATTTCAAACATTTATGTCGTGCTTAATATAGCATACATTATTATTTTGTTTTTTTCAACTTTTTTAAGTAGTATTTTTATATTAATGTTACACGTGAAACATTAATATGTTTATTATTTTAATAATTAGCAAACTAGGTTTATATATTTTTAATATTATTATTTATTATATTTTACTAATTATTTTTACTGTTTTTATTTATATGTTACACGTGAAACATATAAATAATATATATAATTAATATAAACGACAATGTTACACGTGTAACATTGTCGTTTATCCTCATTTAATTATTATACTATTTTAATTTGTACTTTCTTCTGATGTTTCACGTGTAACATTATCATCATCTTCAATTGATGAAATTAATGCCACTGTACTTACTTTTTGATTTTCTTTTAAATTAATTAGTCTTACACCTTGAGCAACACGTCCTGTTTTTGATACTTGATCTATTGATATTCTAATAATTATACCAATATTTGTGATTATCATTAAATCTTCATCGCCATGAATGGTTTTAAATGAAACTATATTTCCATTTTTTTCAGTTATATTTAATGCCTTAACTCCTTTGCTTCCTCTATGAGTTAAACGATATTCGTCTATTTTTGTCTTTTTTCCATAACCATTTTCAGTTACTACTAATATTTCTTGATTTTGTTCTGCTATTTCGCAACCAACGCAAATATCATCATCTAATTCAATTCCTTTTACTCCTGAAGCCGTTCTTCCCATAATTCTTACTTCATTTTCATTAAATCTTACCATTCTTCCTTTTGAAGAGGCAATAAGAATTTCATTAGTTCCAGTAGTTTTTTTGACTGAAATTAAACAATCATCTTCTTTTAGAGTAATAGCTATTTTACCACTAACTCTAATACTATCAAATTCTGATAAAAGTGTTCTTTTAATTAATCCATTTTGTGTACAAAATACAATGTTTTGATTATTTTCACTTTGACTAACTTTTAACATTGTATTTACTTCTTCTTGATCATCTAAATTTAATAAATTGACAATCGGAATTCCCTTGGCTTGTCTACTATATAAAGGAATTTCGTAACCTTTCATTCTATAAACTTTACCCTTGTTCGTAAAGAACATTATATAATCATGAGTGGTTAAAGAAATTATTTTTTCTACGAAATCTTCTTCATTTGTAGTCATACCTTTGACACCCATTCCACCTCTGTTTTGTAAGCGATATGTGTCTTCTTCAACTCTTTTGATATATCCTTTATTAGTCATTGTTACAACTATATTTTCAACAGGAATTAATGATTCATCTTCTATATATTCAATTGAAGTAAAATCAATATAAGTTTTTCTTTCATCAGAATATTTATTTTTAATTTCTATTAATTCTTCTTTAATAATATTTTCTATTTTTTCTTTACTTGCTAGAATACCTGTTAAAGACTCAATTAATTTAATTAATTCTTCTAATTCTTTAATCAATTGTTCTTTAGAATAACCTGTTAATCTTCTAAATTTCATTTCTAATATTGCTTCTGCTTGAACATCTGATAAATTAAATTTTAACATTAATTGTTCTTTAGCTATTACATCACTTTTAGATTCTCTAATGATTTTTATAGTAGCATCAAGATTATCTAATGCTATTTTCAATCCTTCTAAAATATGAGCTCTTTTTTGAGCTTTATCTAAATCAAATTCGGTTCTTCTATATATAACTTCTCTTTGAAAATCAATATAATTTGAAATTATATCTTTTAATCCTAATGTTTGAGGCTTACCATTATGAAGCATCAATAAATTAATACTATATGTTGATTGCAATTGCGTATGTTTATATAAATTATTTAATACAACATTTGCATTTGCATCTCGCTTTAATTCAATAACTATTCTCATTCCATCTTTAAATGAAGTTTCTTCTCTTAAATCAGCTATACCATCTATTACTTTATCTCGTACTAGTTCAGCTATTCTTGTTATCAAAGATGAGGTATTAACTTGATATGGAACTTCAGTAATAATTAATTCTTGTTTATCATTTTTAGTAATATTTTCAACTTTACCTCTTATAGTTATAGATCCTTTACCTGTTTCATAAGCCTTTTTAATACCACTATTTCCTAAAATTGTACCTCCGGTTGGAAAATCAGGACCTTTAATATAATTCATTAATTCAAGAACTTCTATATCTTTATTTTCAATATAAGCAACGCAACCATCTATTATTTCACCTAAATTATGAGGAGGAATATTAGTAGCCATACCAACAGCAATTCCCATAGTTCCATTAACAAGAATATTAGGAAAACGACTTGGAAGTACTACTGGCTCTTTTCTTGAAGCATCAAAATTATCTAAAAAATCAACAGTATTTTTATTGATATCACGAAGTAATTCCATAGCTATTTTAGAAATACGAGATTCTGTATAACGATAAGCAGCTGCAGTACTACCATCTATTGCTCCAAAGTTACCATGTCCATCTATTAGCATATGACGATAACTAAAATCTTGGGCCATACGTACCATAGCATCATAAACAGCCGTATCACCATGCGGATGGTAATTACCAATTACGGCTCCTACCGTTTTGGCACATTTAACATATCCCTTGTCGGGCGTGAACCCAGATTCTAACATTGTGTATAATATACGTCTATGAACTGGTTTTAATCCATCTCTTAAATCTGGTAATGCTCTTGAAATAATGACACTCATTGAATATTCAAGAAAAGAATTTTCCATTTCTTTTATTATATTATGATTTGATAATTTATCCATTGTTTCACCCCTATATATCTAGATTTTCTGCATATTCTGCATTTTCTTCAATAAATTTTCTTCTTGGTTCAACATCTTCGCCCATTAATGTTTCAAAAACTTGATCAGCTAAGATAGCATCTTCAATTGTTATTTTACGAAGCGTTCTATGTTCAATATTCATTGTTGTATAACATAATTCTTCTTTATCCATTTCACCCAAACCTTTATTTCTATTTATAACTGCTTTTGTTGAAGGAGGTAATGAATTTAAATATTCATCTTTTTCTTCATCAGTTAAAACAAATTTAAATGTTTTTCCATGAGTTATTTTATATAAAGGTGGTTGAGCAACATAAACATGACCATTTTCAATAATTGGTTTAAAAAAGCGATAAAATAAAGTCAATAACAGTGTCCTTATATGTGACCCATCGACATCGGCATCAGTCATTATTATTATTTTATGATAACGTAATTTTTTAAGGTCAAAATCTTCGCCAATTCCTGTTCCAAATGCTGTTATCATGCTTCTTATTTCTTCATTTCCTAATATTCTATCTAAACGAGCTTTTTCTACATTTAATATTTTACCTCTTAATGGTAATATAGCTTGCGTTTTAGCATCTCTTCCTTGTTTGGCTTGTCCTCCAGCTGAATCTCCTTCGACAATAAATATTTCAGAAATTTCTGGATTTTTACAAGAACAATCAGCTAATTTTCCCCATTGATTGGTAAGTTCTAAACCACCTTTTCTTCTTGTTAATTCACGTGCTTTTTTTGCAGCTGCTCTTGCTCTTGCTGCTGTTAATGTTTTTTCTATTATTATTTTAGCAGCTGAGGGATTTTCAAGTAAAAATCTTTCAAATCCTTCTGAAAAAACATTATCAGCTAGTTTTCTTACCTCAGAATTACCTAATCTTCCTTTAGTTTGTCCCTCAAATTGAGGATTTGGATGTTTACAAGAAACAATCATTGTTAAACCTTCTTTAACATCATCTCCTGTTAAAGATTCATCTTTTTCTTTTAAAATATTATTTTTTCTTGCATAATTATTTATAATTCTAGTTAATGCTCTTCTAACTCCTTCTTCATGCGTTCCACCATCATGAGTATTAATATTATTAACAAAAGAATATATACTTTCGGTATAGCCAGAATTATATTGCAATGCCACTTCGAAAATAACACCACTATCTTCACCTTCTAAATGAATAATTTGTTCATGAATAGGTGTTTTATTTCTATTAATATATTTAACGTATTCACTTATTCCACCTTCATATAAAAAAGTTTCACCTGTTGTATCTTCATTATCACGATCATCTCGTAAAGTAAGTCTTAAACCTTTATTTAAAAAGGCTAATTCTCTTATTCTTACTTTTAATGTTTCGTAATCATAAATGTCTGTATCAAAAATGGTGACATCTGGTTTAAAAGTTACTGTTGTTCCAGTTCTATTTATATCACAAGTATCAATAATTTCTAGTTTTTTTTCAATTTTACCACCATTGACAAATTTTGTTTCATAAACATTTCCATCGCGATAAATATTTATTATTACATATGAAGACAAAGCATTAACAACACTAGCTCCTACGCCATGTAATCCTCCAGATACTTTATAACCTCCGCCGCCAAATTTTCCTCCGGCATGAAGAATAGTATATACTGTTTCTACAGTTGATATTCCTGTTTTAGCATGGATTCCTGTTGGTATTCCCCTACCATCATCTTTAACTGTTATTGAATTATTTTTATTAATTATAACTTCAATATTTTTGCAATATCCTGCTAAAGCTTCATCTATTGAATTATCTACTATTTCCCATACTAAATGATGTAATCCTTTAACATCGGTTGTTCCAATATACATTCCTGGTCTTTTTCTTACTGCTTCTAAACCTTCTAATACTTGTATGTCTGATGCATCATAATGTTCTTTATTTTCCATTGTCTAAATCCCCTTTTTCTATTATTTTTTCGTTTTTTATTTCAAATATTTTTGAATTATTTATAATTTTTGAATCTATATTTGTTAAATCTGTTGTTGTGATAATTATTTGTGTTTTTTGATTTAAATATTTTAATATGTTATTCTTTTTTGTTTCATCTATTTCACTAAATACATCATCCAATAATAAAATAGGTTTTTCTTCTTGATTTTTATATAATTCCATTTCTGATAATTTAAGACTCAAGATTGCTAATTTTTGCTGACCTTGTGAACCATATAATTTTAAATCTTTTGTATCTAAAATAAAATTTATATCATCTCGGTGAGGTCCAATTAAAGATGTCCCATATTTTATTTCTTTATTTAAAATATTTAATAAATTTTGTTTTAATAATTCATTATTTTTTACACCATTAATATCATATTCGTCAAAACTACACAAATATTTTAAAGTCATATTTTTAAAACCCGTTATATCTTCATATATATGATCAATAATTTTATCTATTTGAATTATAAACTCATAACGATATTTAAAAATAATAAGACTCTTCTTAATATATAAATCAGTTATAATATCAAAATATGATAAATCAATTAACTCGTGTTTTTGTCTTTTTTTAAGTAATTCATTTCTAATTTTTAATATTTTGTTATATTCATGTAAAGCAATCAAATATTTTTTATTTAACTGAGAAATTTCAACATTTAAAAATTTTCTTCTTTCTTGAGGACTTCCTTTAATTAAAGATAAATCATCAGGATAAAAAATTATAACATTTAAAGTATTAATATAATCAATCGTTTTTATTAATTTTTTATTTTTTTTTAATATTTTTGTTTTTAAATCTATTATTACTTCTAAACTGTCTGACACATTCTGATTAGTAATAGTACCTTGTACCTTCAAATTACTATGTTTTTTTTTAATTAAATACTTATCATTATTAACACGATGGGATTTTGTAATTCCTAACAAATATATACTTTCTAATATATTTGTTTTACCTTCACCATTATTTCCATAAAAAATATTAATATAAGGTGATAAAGATATTTTAAAAAAATCATAGTTTCTAAAATTAATAGCACCAATGGTCTTAATTATCATTTTATCACCTTCTTTTGACTTATAACAAAAAATTAAAAATAGATAATATATCTATACCTAATTATAATTATATCACAAAATAAGCTTAAAAACATTAAAAAAGAACATATTTTATTAATATGTTCTAATAGGTAGTATCAATTGTGTTAAAGTATCTTCTTCATTATTTTTAATTATTAAAGGTTTCAAATCACCATTATATAATATTTTTATTTCTTCACATGCAAAGGCTTTTAAAGCATCCAACATATATTTTGCTGAAAACGCAATTTCTATTGAAGTTGATATTTCATTATTTATTATTATTTTTTCTTCAACATTACCTATTTCTGGAATATTTGAAGAAACAATTAATAAATTTTTTTCTATTTTAATTTTAACGGGATTTTTTTCAGTTTCATTGGTTAATAGTGATGCGCGATCAACTGCCTCATATAAACTATTTAAATTTAAAATAATATTTTCTTTACTATCAATCGGAATTAATTTATTAGTGTCGGGAAAAGTTCCATTTATTAATCTTGATATTACTTTTATATTATCAAAATTAAAGATAATTTTATTATTAAAAATATGAATAGATAAAGTGCCTGTTTCACTCAACATTTTACTTATTTCTAAAATGTTTTTAGCTGGTATAATTATATTAACATTTTCGTATTCACCATCTAATTCAATAGTTTTTTTAGCTAAACGGTATGAATCAGTAGCAGTACACTCTAATATATTACTTTCTATTTTAAAATTAATTCCCGTTAAAACTGGTCTTGATTCTTGAGTTGATGTAGCAAAAATAATTTGATTTATCATTTTTTTAAAAACTAAAACATCTAAAGCTATGGAATTTTTATTTTCTTCAAAATCTAGATTAGGAAAATCCGCTATCAAATTACAATTTAAATTAAACTTAGAATTTTCAGTTGATATAAATATTTTAGAATCAACTATTTCCTCAATAGTTATTAGTTCATTAGGTAATTTTCTGATTATTTCATAAATATATTTTCCTGAAACGACAAATTCACCTAATACTTCTATTTTTTCTATTTGATTGTTAGGAATAAAACTTTTAATAGCTATATCATTATCAGTACTCATTAAGTATAAGCCATCTTTTTCTAAAGAAAATTTTATACATCCTAAAATAGGAATTAAGTTTTTATTTGATATTCCTTTAATAACATAATTTAAATGTTCTAATAACAGTCTTTGTTTAATAACAATATTCATATTTATTCTCCTTTTTATTATTATAGATGTGGATAATTGTGGATAAGTACTATTTTATCTTATTTTATAATGAAAATAACATGTTCATAAATAATTTAAATAGTAGTGTTATGCACTAATTAATTTTTGTCACAATTTTTTGAATTTGTTTTTCTAATTCTTGATTAATTAAAATTTCTTTACTTATTTTGTCCACAGCATGCATAACTGTTGTATGATTTTTACCACCAAATTCTAAAGCAATTTTAGTAAGAGATTCTTTTAATACAATTCTACATATATACATAGCAATTTGACGTGGAACAGCAATATTAGCATTTCTTTTTTTACTTTTTAAGTCTTCGATACTAATACTATAACTTTGCGCAATAATTTGTTGAACATTATCAATTTTATTTTGAGAAATAATACTTTTAATAAAAAAATCTTTCAAAGCTTCATCAGCAACATCTAAAGAAATTTTAGAATAATTCATCATAGCAGCATAAGCACTAACTCTTGTAATTGCCCCTTCAATTTTTCTAATATCGCTAGTACAATTACTGGCAATAAATTCTTTAGCCTCTTTTTCGAAAAAATCAGAAATACCATTAGCAGCAATTTTTTTATCAATAATTTCTAATCTTAATTTAAATTCAGGTGGTAAGATATCAACTGTCAAACCCCAATTAAACCTTGTTCGCAATCTATCTTCTAATTGTTTTAAATCATCTGGTGAACGATCTGAAGAAATGATTATCTGTTTATTATTGGTATGTAATTCATTAAAGGTATTAAAAAATTCTTGTTGCGTTTTAGCGGCTATTTCTAAATATTGAATATCATCAATCATTAACACATCAATATCACGATACTTTTTTTTAAACATTTCGATATTTGAAATGTTATTTTGATCTTTATTTTTTCTATATAAATCAATAAAATCATTAACAAATTGTTCACTAGTAACATATAGTACTTTTTTAGAACTATTTTTAATAATATAATTACCAATAGCGTGCATTAAATGCGTTTTACCAAGCCCACTACTACTATATATAAATAAAGGATTATACATTAGTCCAGGTTTTTCTGCGACTGCTAGAGCTGTTGCTTTAGCAAATTTATTGCTATCACCTACTACAAAATTTTCAAAAGTATATTTTATATTTAAATTAGAAGCAAAATTTTCAGTTTTAGGAACACCTAACAAATCTGTATTAATATCAATGTTATTATTATGTTCTTCTTCTGTTATAAATTCAAAATCAAAATTAGTACCTGTAATCTCTGTAAAAATATTGCTAATAAAATCATAATAATTTTCTTTTAAGTGTTTTTTATGAATATGCATAGGAACCATAACTAAAGCACTATGATCATCTATTTTTAATAGTTTGGTATCCATAAACCAAGTTTCATATAACATAGGAGATAGATCATTTTTAATTTTTTCTAAAAACAATTTCCAAATATTATTCACATCCATGCATATCACCTCTTTCATAATTATATACTAAAAAAAGACAAAATAAAAGACTTTTGCACATAATAATCCATTAAAAAACAATAAATGATAGATAAATGTGCATAAAAAAAAACAATGTGAATAAATATTAAAAAGTTATCCACAATTATTGTGGATAATTATTTTTAAAATAATATTATTAAAATAATTGACAAAAGCAATAAAAATATATATAATGTTAAAAGCAACGAAAACTATCAGGAGGTGTAATAATGAAAAGAACGTATCAACCAAACAATCGTAAAAAAAGTAAAAAACATGGTTTCTTTGCAAGAATGAAAACAAAAATAATAAATACTCGTCGTCGTAAAGGTCGTAAAGTATTATCACACTAAAAGCTACCGTAATTAATTCGGGGCTTTTTTACTAAATAAGGGATAGGTAGAATGAAAAAACAAAATATAATTAAAAAAAATACTGATTTTCAAAGAATAATAAAAAGTATAAGACCTTTTAAATCAAAATATTATATAGTTTATTTTGAAAATATTCAATTAAATAATTATTTTTTTGGTATTTCGGTGAGTAAAAAGATTGGAAATGCTGTAGTTAGAAATAAATTAAAAAGGCAAATAAAAAATATAATTGATAAAAACAACTATCAAAATAACTTTAATTGTATTATAATATTAAGGACAAGTATTTTAGAATTAAATTATCAACAAAAAGAAGAAGAACTAAATAAAATACTATATAAATTATCAATTATAAAGGAGAAAAAATGAAAAAAAGAAACATTAAATTAATTTTAATATTAACTATGGTATTATCCCTGACAGGATGTACTAAAATACTTAAAAATGCTGATGGAGATGTAGTTAAAAATACTATTACTGGTCAAAATTTAACGGCTAATATATTATGTAAGCCTACTAATGAAGAAACGATTGCATTATATGAAAATAATGGCGTTGATTTAAGTGTTTATCCTGAGTGTAGTGATTTTAGTATTAATAGTAATAATTATGAAGGTATTTGGGCAACAGTCTTTGTAAAACCACTAGCTTGGTTAATTATAAAAGTAGGAACAATCTTAAATAGTTATGGATTTTCAATTATTCTTATAACATTACTATTAAGAATGATTATGTATCCTATTACTAAAAAAACGGCTATGCAATCAGAAGTAATGAAAAAAGCTAAACCAGAACTAGATAAATTAGAAAAAAAATATAAAAACAAACAAGATAAAGATAGTATGATGCAAAAAAGTCAAGAAATGATGCTAATTTATAAACAATATAAAATAAATCCGATGGCAGGTTGTTTATTTGCTCTAATTCAAATACCTTTATTTTTTGCTTTTTATGAAGCATTAAATAGAATACCAGCGCTATTTGATTCTAACTTTTTTGGATTACAACTTGGCACATCAACATTAATAGCGTTTTCAAAAGGTGATTTCTATTATATTATTTTAAATCTTATTTTAATTCCAATAACTTATTTATCATTTAAATTAAATAAAACATCTGCTCTTAGTAAAGAACAAGAATCCCAAATGTACATGATGACCAATATTAGTGTAATAATGATTTCTGTTATTTCTTTTACCACACCAATAGGTTTATGTTTATATTGGATTTTCAATAGTACATTTACGGTTATTCAAAATTTAATAGTGAAAAAGGTGAAGAAAAATGATTAAAGTATATAGTTATATTGGTAAAAATATAGAAGAATTAAAAAAACAAGCTTTAGAAGAATTAAATTGTCAAGAAAGTGATTTAATTTCTAGTAAAGAAGATATGCCAACAAAATTATTATTAGGAAAAAAATATCAATTAAAAATTGTTAAAAAATCCGATATAATAAATCATATTAAAGAATTTTTTAAAGAATTTTCTAATAAAACAAATATAGAGTTAAATGTGGAAATAAGAGAGGAAAATGATTCTTTTAAAGTATTATTGATTTCTTCTGATAAAAATATTTCATCAATAATGATAGGAAAAGAAGGCAAAAATCTAAATGCTCTTAGTAAATTATTAAAAAAAAGCATTACTATTCAAATTAAAATGCCTTTACATCTATATATAGACTATGAAGACTATAAAAAAGTTAAAGAAGTCAAATTTAAAAATGAAATAAAAAAAATAGCTGAAGATGTTAATCAAAATGGTGTTGAAGTAAAATTAGATGCTATGAATTCTTATAATAGAAGAATTGTTCACGTAATTGTTTCTAATTATCCTTCTTTAAAAGCAGAAAGCTATGGCGAAGAGCCAGATAGATATGTAGTAATAGGAAAGAAAGAGGATTAAAAAATCCTTTTTTTAAAAAAATATGGAAAATTTTAATGAAATAATAGAAAAAATTATTAATAATGATGAATTTATTAAAAGAAAAGCATATGAACATCATATGAATGAATCAGTTTATGATCATTCATTAAAAGTAGCTTATTATTCATATAAAATAACTAAAAAATTACATTTGGATTATAAAAAAGCAACCATTGGGGCTCTTTTACATGATTTTTATGAAGAACCTTGGCTAAAAAATGGTAAGTTAAATAGTAAAAAACAGCCACTTTTTAAAAAACATGGTTTTGTTCATGCAGCAAATGGTGCTAAAAATGCTAAAATATATTTTCCAGAATTAGTTGATGAAAAAGTAGAAAATATTATTAAAAGACACATGTTTCCACTTAATATAACACCTCCTAAATATATAGAAGGTTGGATTGTGGTATTGACTGATAAATATGTATCTTTATCAATTTTTAAAAAAATAAAATATTTACCAAAATACATAGGTATAGAAAGGAAAAATAAAGATGAATGATACAATAGCAGCTATAGCGACAGCTCAAGGAGTTGGGGCAATAGGTATAATAAGAGTAAGTGGTGATAAAGCTATTGAAATAGTATCTAAAATATATCGAGGTAAATCATTAAGTGTTATTAAAACACATACTATCAATTATGGTAAAATAATGGATAAAGATGAAATGATAGATGAAGTTTTAGTATCAGTTATGAGAGCACCTAAAACCTTCACTAGGGAAGATGTTATTGAAATAAATAGTCATGGAAGTATAGCTTCTTTAAATAAAATACTAGAATTATTAATCAGTAATGGTTGTCGTTTAGCAGATCCTGGTGAATTTACTAAACGTGCTTTTTTAAATGGTCGAATTGATTTAACTGAAGCCGAAGGAATTATGGAATTAATTGAATCTAAAACCGAAAAATCGTTGAAGATAGCGGTTAATCAAGTCAATGGTAAAGTATCACAAATGATTAGAAATCTTCGTCAATTAATCAAGGAGATAATTGCTAATATAGAAGTTAATATTGATTATCCAGAATATGAAGATGCTAAAGTAATAACATTAAATGTTTTAAAAGAAAATATTCAAGAAGTAGAACAAAAAATAAGAAAAATTTTGGATGAAAGTAAAACTGGACAATTAATAACAACTGGAATAAAAACGGTTATTATAGGAAAGCCAAATGTTGGTAAAAGTAGTTTACTTAATAATTTATTAAATGAAGAAAAAGCAATTGTTACTGATATAGCTGGAACGACGAGAGATATAGTTGAAGGTAGTATATCAATAGATGGTATTTTACTTAATATTATTGATACAGCTGGTATTAGAACAACAGATAATATAGTAGAAAAAATTGGTGTAGAAAAAAGTTTTCAACAAATGGAAAAAGCAGATTTAGTATTATTAGTTATTAATAATAATGAAGAATTAACAAGTGAAGATATAAAAACTTTAAAGCAAGTTGAAAATAAAAATTTAATAACAATAATAAATAAAATTGATTTACCTTCTAAAATTGATTATAATCTTTTACCAAAAGAAAATATAATAAAAATGAGTGTTTTAAATAAAGAAGGTATTGAAGAATTAAAAAATAAAATCATAGAATTATTTAATTTAGAAAAATTAGCAACTACTGATTTAACCTATTTAACTAGTTCTAGATCAATAGGAATATTAAATCAAGTAATGCAATTAATTGAAAGCATTAAAGAAGGAATCATAAATGATATTCCAGTTGATATATTGGAAATAGATATTAAAAACATTTGGAACTTATTAGGTCAAATAATAGGCGAAACATATGAAGAAGAATTAATTGAACAATTATTTAGTCAATTTTGTTTAGGAAAATAGGAAGTGATATAATGCAATATGAAATAATAGTTGTTGGTGGTGGACATGCTGGAATAGAAGCAGCTTTAGCAGCAGCAAGAAAAAATCATCATGTATTATTAGTAACAAGTAATATTAATAATATAGCTGATATGGCATGTAATCCCTCAATAGGAGGAAGTGCTAAAGGAATTATTGTTCGGGAAATAGATGCACTTGGTGGTCAAATGGCTAAAACAACCGATCAAGCTCATTTACAAATTAAAATGCTTAATAATAAAAAAGGACCAGCAGTAAAGGCCTTAAGAGCACAAGCTGATAAAATAATTTATCCAAAAATTATGAAAAAAGTTTTAGACAATGAAAAAAATCTAGTAATTAAAGAGGGCATGGTTGAAGATTTAATAATTGAAAATAGCCAGGTAAAAGGAATAGTTTTAGAAAATGGCGAAAAGATTTTTAGTAAAGCTGTTATTTTAACAACGGGAACATATCTTAAAGCTGATATTATGGTAGGAAATAAAAGAAGAAGAAGCGGTCCTCATAATGAAAAGCCTAGCATGTTTTTAAGTGAAAAATTAAAAGAATATGGTTTTAATGTTATAAGATTAAAAACGGGAACGCCACCAAGAATTACTAAAGATTCAATTGATTTTAATAAAACAAAAGTAGAATTAGGAGATAGTGAATATCTTAGTTTTAGCTTTGATAATATTTATTATTATGATATAGATAAACAAGTACCTTGTCATCTTGTATATACGAATCAAACTACTCATCAAATTATAAGAGATAATTTAAATAAATCAAGTATGTATGGTGGTTTAAATGATGTAACAGGGGTTGGACCAAGATATTGTCCTTCTATAGAAGATAAGGTTGTTAGATTTAGTGATAAGGAAAGGCATCAATTATTTTTAGAACCAGAAAGTAGATATTATGATGATATTTATATTCAAGGTTTATCAACAAGTATGCCTCATGATGTTCAAGATAAAATAGTTCATAGTATTGAAGGATTAGAAAATGCTAAAATACTTAAATATGCTTATGCTATTGAATATGATGCCATTATGCCAACACAATTAAAACAATCTCTTGAAACTAAAATAATTGAAAACTTATATACCGCTGGTCAAATTAATGGTACTAGTGGATATGAAGAAGCAGCTTGTCAAGGATTAATCGCTGGAATTAATGCTTCTTTAAAATTGGAAAATAAAGAGCCATTAATATTAAAAAGAAGTGATGCTTATATTGGTGTATTAATTGACGATTTGGTAACAAAAGGTATTAAGGATCCTTATAGATTATTAACCTCAAGAGCTGAATATCGTCTTTTACTTAGACATGATAATGCTGATATAAGACTTAGAAAATATGGCTTTGAAGTTGGCTTAGTTTCATCAGAAACATACAAAAAATTTCATCAAAAATTAGAAGAAATTGAAGAATTGAAAAAGATATTAACAAGTACTAAATTAACGCCAACTGAAGAAGTAAATAAATATTTATTATCTATAGAATCGACACCTATTAAAGATGGTATAAATCTTTATAATTTATTAAAAAGACCTGAAATAAGTTATGACAAAATAGAAAAATATTTAACTAAAAAATATGATAATGAAGTTGTGACTCAAGTAGTTTTAAATATAAAATATGAAGGGTATTTAATAAAGGAAGAAAAAGAAGTGGCTAAAATGATTAATCTAGAAACTAAAAAAATTCCTTTTGATATTGATTATGATTTAATACCTAATTTAGCAAGTGAAGCAAGACAAAAATTAAAATTAATTATGCCTACTTCTATAGGACAAGCACTTCGTATTAGTGGGGTAAATCCTGCAGATATTTCAGTATTAATGATTTATTTAAAAAAGGAGCAAAAGTGACAGAAAAAGAATTTGTAAATGCAATTAGTGAATTAGGTATAATTTTATCAGAAGAGCAACAACAACAATTTGAATTATATTATAAATTATTAGTTGAATGGAATCAAAAAATGAATTTGACAAGAATTATAGAAAAAAAAGAAGTATATTTAAAACATTTTTATGATAGTGCTACATTATTAAAAATAATTGATTTTCAAAAACAAAATACTTTTTGTGATATAGGAACAGGTGCCGGATTTCCTGGTGTGGTAATTAAGATTCTTTTTCCTAATCTACAAGTAACTTTAGTTGATTCTTTAAATAAAAGATTAGTTTTTATAAAAGAAGTAATAGAAAAACTAAATTTAAAAAAGATTGAAATAGTTCATGAAAGAGCAGAAGTATATAGTAAAAAAAATAGAGAAAAGTTTGATATAGTTACTGCTAGGGCTGTAGCTCATTTACAAATACTAGCAGAAATATGTTTACCTTTAGTAAGAGTCAACGGTTATTTTATTGGTATGAAAGGAAATATTACTGATGAAATAGTTAATATTTCTCAGTTATTAAATAAATTAAATAGCGAGCTTATTACTATTAATGAATTTATATTACCTATTGAAAACGCAAAAAGATCTTTAGTTTTAATCAAAAAAAAGGCTATTATTAGTAGCACGTATCCAAGAAATATAAATATTATAAAAAAAAGTATTTAATAAAAAAAGAAAAATTATTTTTTCTTTTTTCTTTTGATTAAACAAATAGTTTTGTAACCAATTTTACTAATAAAATAGATTGGTTTATTAATAATTAGTTCATATTCGCCAGCATATTCAAATAATATAGGATTAAATTTAGCTTTAAATTCGGTAAGATGATCATTTAAATAACCACTCACACCACCTAAATTAAGATAATGACATTTATTTTCTATAGCTAAATTCATTAATTCATAAACCATTCCCGTTGATATTCGTAAATTAGGTAGTAATAAATTATTTCCTGCATATAAATATTCAGCTATTTTTATACCATTATTATTGGAAGGTAAAATAGTTAAAGAAGCTGACAAAAGAATTTTATCATCCTTTTTTAATAAATCTTCAATTTCTAGGATATCTTTTTCTTTACTATTATTTTGTTTTAAATAGATTAAATATTTATTTAAATCTAAATATCCAAAAACTAAAACTGCTCTTTCTTTAAAATTATCTAATATTTTTTTAAAATAAGTAGCATTCCTTAAATGTATTTTTTGTCTTGATTCAGTGTAATTTAGCATTTCAACAAATTTATCAACATCTTTAGGACTACTTGTTCTAATAAAGTAAACGCCTCTTTTTTTATGAAAGTCACCTAAATAATATCTAACTTTACTTTTATAATTTTTGGTTACTTCATCAATATTTAATATGTTATTTTGATTATCACATAAATTAATTACCATATTATATCTAGGTTGAAAAGATTCGTCTAAACCCTTTACAAAACCCTTATGTATAAAACCAACATTTAAAATATTATGATGTTTTTCATCAAAATCATTAGCAAAGTTAACAGGATAATCATTATTAATATTATCAATATTTTTAAAAGGTTTTTCATTTACACAAAAATTAGGATCTATTATTATAGTAAATGCTTTATATTCTATAGCTAATTTTTTCACATTTGTTTTAAAAAACAATAATAATTTAGTGTTTTTAAAATCTAACTGAGGACCTCTTGGAATATACATTAATTTAATATTAAATTTAATTTTTCTAATTAAAACAGTAAAAGCACAAATTAATTGTTCATTGTCATAAATACCGCATAATATTTTATTGAAATTATCTTTTACATTAGACCATCTATAATCTTGCATAAAGGAAATACCACTACTATTTTTAACAAAAGTATCATATTCATCATTTGAAATATTTGTTTGAAATCTATACATAGTTTCCTCCTAAAATATGGACCAAGGATTAAGTACTGTTCCACCAGCATATGGACGACCCCAATACAATCCAAAGTGTAAATGTGTTCCTGTCGCTTGACCTGTCCAACCCATTAAACCAATAACACTACCACGAGCAACTGTATCCCCAACTTCAACTAAAAGTTTTGACATATGTCCATAATAAGTATAATAACCATTATTATGATCAATTATAATATAATTACCACCAATATTACTATAAGTAGCAGTAACAACAGTACCATTATTAGCGGCGTAAATATTAGAACCATAGCCAGTACCAGCAATATCAATACCATCATGGAATTCACGTAAGCCTGTAATAGGATTAATACGCCATTCATAATTAGAAGTAATAGTATAACCACTATTAGTAGGCCAAGCCCAAATAGTTAAACTACCAACATTAGAAACGGTTTTTTGTCCTTTGACTACTATTTCACTAATTGCTGGTTCTAATGTTTCTATACTAATACGATCAACACTGTTTATAATTCCATTTATTGTTTTAATTTTTTGCGTTACGCGATCAAGTCCATCTTCTCCAACTTGGATAATTTCATTATCACCAATTACTTTTTCTTCATCATATTTTTCTTCTGTAGTATAAGAACTGGTTATATCTTCTACAACATATTCTTCAATTACTATTTGAATTTGCGGATTTGTAACACCAATTGTTACTTCTTGACCAGAATATAAAAGATTAGAAGAACTTGTGAAAGTAGGATTAGAAATAAGAAATTCTTCAGTACTAATTTCATGATTGAAGGCAATATTTTCAATAGTATCACCGTCTTGAACAACATAAGTATCTTGTTCTTCAGTTGTACCAAAAACTAAAAATTTAGCAAGTTCATCAGCATCAGTATAAATGTTTTCATTAACTGGAATATAATCATCTTTAACAGTAATATCGTTGTCTAAATAAATATCTTCTATAATTGCACCAGTTGTGTCAATTTTTGTTTGTGTATCATTTATATATGATTCATAATTATCTTCACCAACAAATATTTTAATAGCTTGCGTGACAGCGTCATCAAATATTTCTTTATCTAAAACATATATTACTAAAGTATCATCACTTTTTTTAATTTTAAAACTGTATCCTAAAACTGTAAAATAATCTTCTTCTTCAATTATTTGATAAATGGTTTCATTACTCATTACTTCTTGATTATAGGTATAAGTTTTAACAAAATTAAGTTCTTGTGGAGCATATATTTGATCAACTCCATAAATGTTTTTATATTGTTCATTTTTTTGGTTAATATAAGCTTCTAATTCAGTATTAGATGCAACATTACCTAAATATTCTCCATTTAGGTAAACACCATAAAATTCATTTGGAATTGATTTTATTTGAAAATTATAAGTAAAATATATTATACTTAAGCTAATAACAAATAAAATTAAAAACAAAAGTATTTTTTTCATATAACACCGCTTTCGTTTTGACAATAATAATTATACTATAAAATAGTCTTTTTGTCATTATTTAATTTTTGGGAAATATTAGATAAAATGCTTGAATTATTTCCCAAAATATAGTACAATTAATAAAAGAATAGTGAGGTATTTTTATGAATGAAAGAAAAATAGTAGAAATTGCTATTGACGATGTTTTACCTAATCGTTTTCAACCGCGTATTAAATTTGATGAAAAAGCATTAATGGAATTATCTGATTCTATTAAAGAACATGGTGTTTTACAACCAATTATTGTTAGAACAATAGGAGACAAATATGAAATAATAGTTGGGGAAAGGCGTTATAAAGCAAGTGTTTTAGCTGGAAAACAAACAATTCCTGCTATTATTTCGGATTTAAACGATAAAGATAGTGCAGAAGTAGCTTTAATAGAAAATGTTCAAAGGGAAAATCTTACACCAATTGAAGAAGCAATTTCATATAAGAAAATATTAGAAATGAGCTATTTAACACAAAATGAATTAGCTGAAAAATTGGATAAAAATCAATCAACTGTAGCAAATAAACTACGATTACTTAATTTAGAAATAGAAGTTCAAGAAGCTTTATTAGATGAAAAAATTTCTGAAAGGCATGCCCGCTCTTTGTTAAAACTAAATAATAGAGATGCTCAATTAGCGGTTTTGAAACAAATTATAGATGAAAGATTAACGGTTAGACAAACTGATAAATTAATTAAAGAAAAGCTAAGTAAAGGAAATGAAAAAATGAATAATGAAAATAATGATTTTAATATTCCAACAACACCTATTGTTGAAGAGGTGATAGATGAGCCAAAAGAAATTGAAAAAGAGACAGAAAATAACGAAGAAATTAATTCATTAAATCCTGGATTTATGGATATAGATAAAATCGAAAACGATGCAACAGATATTTATACTCCAAAACCCCTTGCTGATATGACGGATATTTTAAAACCAGATGAGACAATGAAAAAAGAAGAAGTAGTGGAAGAAAAAGAAGAAACACCAATTCCAACAAATCGTTTTTTTACTTTTGGTAATATTGATGATGATATGGAAAATAAAGATATAAAAGAAGCAAATCAAGAAATTGAAAAAGAAGAAACACCTTTAAGCAATAATGTAGATGTTAATCCTAATATTAATTTTGATTTTAATAGTTATTTTAAACCAATTGAAGAATCAGAAAATGAAGATAGTGATGAAGATGGTAGTGAAGATGAAATACTAGAAATTGAAGATTTTGATGATCTAAATACTAGTGATGAAGTAGAAAAAGAGACAGAAGAAAAATCAAAAAATAAGAATGTAGAAGTCCCATTTGTATCTGATTTTGAGGACTTAGATTTAAAAGAACCACAAAATATTATTGAAAAATCTACATCAGCAAATTACTTTGATGAAGAGCCAAAAACAGAAGAAGTACCAGAAATAGCGGAAGATACTAAAAGCTTAAAGAACGCTATTAATATAATTAGAAAAGCCTCTAAAGAATTAGAAAATTTAGGTTATATTATTGATGTAGAAGAAATAGATTTTGAAAATAATTATCAAGTTACATTTAAAATAAGTAAGTAAATCTTACTTATTTTTAATAAAATTATCTTTTTTATTTCATAATTTTTTAAATTGATATATAATATTGTTAAGGCATACGATTTAAACCTTTCTTCTATTATTTATAATTAAATTGTGTGCCTTAATTAATTATTATATATTAATTAGAGCGGATAATAATATTCCCCTTTTTTTTAACTTAGATTTATTATAATTATTATATAATGTAATTAAACAAATAGGAGGTAAAAATGTTTAAAATTGTATCAAAATATCAACCGAGTGGTGATCAACCAAAGGCCATAAAACAATTAGTAGATGGTATAAATCAAAACCATCATCATCAAGTATTACTAGGGGCAACAGGAACAGGAAAGACTTTTACAATTGCTAACGTTATTGAAAAAACACAAAAGAAAACGTTAGTTCTTTCTCACAATAAAACTTTAGCAGGACAATTATATGGTGAATTAAAAGAAATATTTCCCAACAATCATGTTGAATATTTTGTTTCTTACTATGATTATTATCAGCCAGAAGCTTATGTAGCTAAAACGGATACTTATATAGAAAAAGATTCATCTATCAATGATGAAATAGATGAACTTCGTCATTCTGCTACTTCTGCTTTATTAAATAATGATGATGTTATTGTTATTGCTTCAGTATCGTGTATATATGGAATTGGTGAAATAGAAGAATATAAAAACAAAACCTTAACGTTAAATCAATATGACAATATAGATCGCAATGTTATCATAGAAAAACTAATAGAAATGTTATATGAAAGAAACAATTTAGATTTAAAAAGAGGTACTTTTAGAGCCAAGGGAGACATTTTAGAATTAATCCCAATTAGTCAGCACGGGAAAGGAATTAGAATAACTTTTTTTGGAGACGAAATCGAAAAAATAATTGAATTTGATACTTTGACAGGTTTAGCTATTCTTGAAAAGAAAAGTATTACAATTTTTCCTGCTAGTCATTTTGTAACTAGCGATGAAAAATTAAAAATGGCCATAAAAAACATTAAAAAAGAATTAGAAGAACAATTGGCTTATTTTAAAAAAGAAAATAAATTATTAGAATATCAAAGATTAATGGAGAGAACTAACTATGATATAGAAATGCTTACTGAAACAGGATTTTGTCATGGTGTAGAAAATTATGCAAGACATTTAGCTTTGAAAAATCAAGGTGAAACACCAACCACTTTAATAGATTTTTTTGGTGATGATTTTTTATTAGTTATTGATGAATCACATGTTACATTGCCACAAGTTAAGGCTATGTATAATGGTGATCAAGCACGTAAAAGTATTTTAGTTGATTATGGATTTAGATTGCCAAGCGCTAAAGATAATAGACCTCTAAAATTTGAAGAATTTGAAAAAAAACTAAATGATGTTATTTATGTTTCCGCAACACCTGGCGATTATGAAATGGAAAAAAGCAATCCTTATATTATTGAGCAAATAATAAGACCTACGGGTTTATTAGATCCAACAATAGAAATAAAACCGACTAAAGGACAAATAGATGACTTGATTAATGTTATAAATACGCAAATAAAAAAAGGATATAGGACATTAATAACAACTTTGACAATTAGAATGGCAGAAGAATTAACAAACTATTTAAAAAAAATAGATATTAAAGTTGCTTATCTTCATAATGAAATTAAGACGCTAGAAAGACTAAGAATAATTAGAGATTTGAGACTTGGTAAATATGATGTTGTAGTTGGAATTAATTTACTAAGAGAAGGAATAGATATTCCCGAAGTAAGCACTATTATTATTATGGATGCTGATAAACAAGGCTTCTTAAGAAGCGAACGTAGCTTAATTCAAACAATTGGCAGAGCAGCTAGAAATAGTGATGGCCATGTTATTATGTATGCAGATAATATAAGTGATGCTATGGATAAAGCTATTAAAGAAACAAACCGAAGAAGAACAATTCAAGAAGAATATAATATAAAAAATAATATTATTCCTAAAACAATTGTTAAAGAAATAAGAGATTTAATTACTAATAACAAAGAAATAGAAGAAAAAGTTAGCAATAATTTAAATAAGAAAGAAAAACAATCAATAATAATAAAATTAGAAGCAGAAATGAAAGAAGCGGCTAAAAACTTAGATTTTGAAAGAGCTATGGAATTGAGAGATATTTTATTTGAACTTAAAAAATAATAAAGATGTGCTATAATATTATAGGAGATGATTAACATGAAAAAAGTTATAATCGTACAAGAAGATAACAACAAAAAAATTAATAATTTTGTTGATTGGTTAATTTATATGATTGGGTATGCTTTAGTTTTAATAACGGTATCAGTTATTTTTAAAAAAACAATTTATATAGATGACAGTTATTTTGGTTTATATGGTTTAATCGCAGCAATTATAATATATATACTTAATAAGACAATTAAGCCTATTATTATTTGGTTAACTTTACCTATTACAGGTCTTACATTAGGTTTGTTTTATCCTTTTATTAATGTATTTATTTTAAATATTGTTGATTATTTATTAGGAAGTCATTTTATTATTAAAGGTTTATTTATGAGTTTTTTAGTAGCTGTTTTAATATCTCTTATGAATATATTAATGGACAATATTATTATAGAACCATTTTTAGAAAGGAAGAATGATTAATGGATGCTGTGTTAATTGAAATAGGACCTATTACAATATATTGGTATTCTATAATGATTCTTCTTGGTATGTTAATTGGTGGAACTTTAGCTATAAAAGAAGCTGAAAAATTTAAAATATCAGAAGAATTTATGATTAATTTAGCTTTTTTTTTAATTCCTATTTCCTTTATAGGAGCTCGAATTTATTATATTATTTTTGATTTTGCATATTACAAAAATAATATAATTGATATCTTTAAAATATGGGAAGGTGGAATAGCTATTCATGGTGGGATTATTGCAGGCTTAATTTTCATTATTATTTATACTAAAAAGTATAAGGTTAACACTCTAAAACTTTTGGATATACTAGTAGTAGGATTAATCATTGCTCAGGCAATAGGTAGATGGGGCAATTTTTTTAATCAAGAGGCTTATGGATCTGCAACTACATTAAGTCATTTACAAAGTTTACATATACCAAATTTTATCATTGAAAGAATGTATATAAATGGTGTTTATTATACTCCCACTTTCTTATATGAATCAATTTGGTGTGTTATTGGCTTTATTGTGTTACTTTTTGTAAGAAGATATAAATATATTAAAAATGGTCAAATAACAGCCATATATATGATTTATTACAGTATTGGTCGCTTCTTTATAGAGGGTATGCGTTTAGATAGTTTAATGTTTAATAATATCAGGGTAGCACAGTTAGTATCCTTTTTATTAATTGTTATTGGTATTATTATGTTTATTTTTTTAGGACGTGGATCTAAGCTTGAAAACAGATATAATGAAAAGGAGAATTTAAAAGATGTTATGTTTTGATTGCGTTATTATTGGTTCCGGAGTAGCTGGTATGACAGCTGCTTTGTATTTAAAAAGAGCTAATGTCAATTTTACTTTAATTGAAAAACATGCTCCTGGTGGTCAAATTAATATGACTAGTAAGATAGAAAACTATCCAGGAATAGAAACAATTGCTGGAGTTGATTTGGCTCTTAATATGTTTAATCAAATTAGTAATTTAGGCGTTGATTATCACTATGGTAATGTATTAGAAATTAAAATAGATGGTAATAAAAAAATAATTAAAACCGATATGGAAGAAATAGAAACAAAAACTATTATTATTGCAACTGGAAGAAAAGCAAGAGAATTAGGTTTAGAGAATGAAAGACAATTAGTAGGTCGTGGAATTAGTTGGTGTGCGACATGTGATGGCTCTTTATATAAAGATAAAGATGTAGCTGTCGTTGGTGGTGGTAATAGTGCTTTAGAGGAAGCTTTGTATTTGTCTAACATTTGTAATAAAGTCTACATTATTCATAGACGTAATGAATTACGTGGTGATCAAATATTACAAGATAAGATAAAAGTTACTAATAATATCGAATTATTATATAATAGTGTTGTTGATACACTAAATGAAAAAGATGGTAAATTAGATAGCATTATTATTAACGGCAATGCTATTAAAAAACTAAATATTTCGGGGGTTTTTATTAACATAGGTCATGAACCAAATATTGAATTTGTTAAAAATGTTGGCATTGATCTAGATGAAAAAAATAATATTATAGTCGATAAAGAAATGAAAACAAATATTGATGGTATTTATGCTTGTGGTGATATTATAAGCAAAGATTTATATCAAGTGGTAACAGCTACTAGTGAAGGGGCTAAAGCAGCATTTAGTGTTCAAAGAGAGATATTTAATAAATAAAAATAGTATTGACAAACAATGCTGTTTTTTTGTATAATCGAAGTGTAATAATTAGAAGGAAGGTATTTGTTGTGAAAAACATATTTAACCAAAAATTAACCAAAAGAGGAGTAAGAGGTTTAAAAAGTAAAGCATTCACTCTAATAGAATTATTAGCTGTAATAGTAATACTAGCTGTTATTGCCCTTATTTTAACACCACAAATATTAAGTGTTATAAACGAAGCTAAAGAGGGAAGTTTAGAAGCAACTAAAAAATCAATAATAAAAGCTTCTGAATTATATGTGGTAAGTAATATAGAAGACTTTACTTTAGAAGTAGGAGAAAAAGCTTATATTCAGCTAAGTGAACTAGAAGACGGGTATATTAAAAGTCTAAAAAATACCTCAGGTGAATCATGCGTTGGATATGTTAAAGTTGAAAAAACTGAAAAAGACTATGATTATACCGTTTATTTAGATTGTGGTAATGGTGAAAACCTACTTGTTGATTCTAGTTATGTTAACTATGGAGGAAACTATCTAGATGAATTTCAAGATGTAATTGAAACTAGTGATGGCGGATATTTAGCAGTAGGAAGGAGTAACTCTAGCACGTTTAGTGACAACATGAGATACGGGGATACTTTAAATTATGACGCGATAATTGTCAAATATGATAGTAATGGTTTAGAAGAATGGAGTCATAATTTTGGTGGAACAAGTAACGATTATTTTTATAGTGTTGTAGATGAAGGAAGCGGCTACGTTGTTGTTGGTTCAAGTCATTCTCAAGATGAAGATATGGCAGATATGGGAGATAATGAAGCTACCATATATGGTAATAGTATCTTAGTAAAATATAACTATAGTGGAACCTTAATTGATAAAAAGATATTAACAAATTCAATAAAATCATCAGCAGGTTCATATGCTAGAAAAATACTATATCAAAATGGTAATTATTACATAATTGGTGATGGTAGATATGTATTATCTAGTGGATATCAATTACAATATATAATTAAATTAAATGATAATTTTAATGAAATGTGGAAAAAAACGTATGGTGGTAGTGATTATACATCCGCTAGTTATTCGGGAATAATAAATAAAGACGGAAACATTGTTACAGCTGGGCTTAGTCAAGCCACTAATTTGGAAATGGACAATATAAAGATAGGCGTCAAAGGAAATAGTGATGCAACTATATTTATAATTAATAGTGGGACTGGTGAAATAATTTCAAAAGGAATCTTTGGGGGAACAAGTGGCACTGACAAATTCTCTGATGTAATAGAAGTAGATGATGGCTATATTGCTGTAGGATACTCTAATTCAATAGATATGGATATGATGAATCTTGATAAAGGTGGTGATGATGCTATAGTCGTTAAATACAGCAATATAGCTGATGAAAATGGTGTATTACCTATTGTCTGGAAAAAAGTAATAGGTGGCACAAATAATGATGAATTTAGGACTATAGAAATATATAATAACAGTTTATATCTAATTGGTTATAGTAATTCAATAGATGGAGATTTAGAAAATATAACAAAAGCAAATAATGAATATTATGATGGATTTATTGTCAAAATGGATTTGGATGGTAATGTTATATCTAAAAAGACCTATGGTGGATCAACAAGTGATTATTTATACAGTGGAAGCTGGATAGATGACAATTTAATAGTAGCTGGAAGTAGTTTTTCTTTAGATGATGATATGGAAACTTTTAATTTAGGAAATAGTGATGCTATAATGAGTACGATAGATAGTGATTTAAATATTGTAAATAGTTTTAAATTAGAAACATTATTAATGAGCAGCCAAAAAGAATTAGTTGTAAATTATGGGACATCTATTCCGACTGTTGAAGGTAAAGATACATTAAAACTTTATACTACTAATGATGCTACTACAGATTTAGAAAGTTGGTGTAGTTCAAGTTCACAAATAGATCCTAATAGTAATTACAATTATGTTCCTTGTTTACAACCATTTGATTCAGCTGAAATTAAAACAATATATAATGACGTTGTAAATGTTAATAATAATATAAATGCAACACCAAATAATAATAGTGATTGGTTAAATATAACGTTAAGATTTGGTAGCACAAATCAAACATTGTCACCAATGGTGGAAAATTTCAAAATAAAGTTTGTTGGAAAAGAAGCAACAACAGTAGAAGAAGCAGTAAACTTAGGATATATTGAGCCGTTAGTTTTAATAGGTTATATTGCTTCGGGAGATTATTTTTTTCCTAATACTTATAATATATTGAGTGGAGAAAGTAGTGGTATAGGTAATTATCCTATGGCTACAATATTGATAAAACCTAATGATCAACTATTTGAAGGATTAATCTTTACGTCAGGAGGCAGTTATCCTTTATCGCAAGCTAGTATTATAGTAAAAGAATATCTTAATTTTGATATATCATTAACGCCTAATACTAATTAAAATAATTTTATTAATTACATATACTATTAAGAAGCCTACTTAGGTTTCTTTTTTAAAACTAACAATTTACATATCATTTATAAAATGATACAATATTACTAATTGTTTAAAG
>JAQUUG010000055.1 GCA_028693965.1 Bacilli bacterium | reverse complement strand
GTCATTATCGTCTTGAGCAAGTTTAATTAGCTGATCACAAATTACTTCACTCCAGCTACTTTTATTATCATTTTTTTTAAGAAAGGTTCCTGTCTCAATGTCAAAAGGTGGTACTCCATGCCAAACTCCTTTATTATCCATAGCGGCATATTTATATCCTTTACCTTTTTCTGTAATAACATGTAGTAAAACAGGTTTTTTAGCTTTTTTAGCCATTTTTAAATAAGCTAACATTTCTCTATAATCATGACCATTAATAGGACCATAATAATCAAAACCTAATTCTTCAAATAAATAACCGTCTTTAACATATATTTTTTTGATAGAATCTTTTATTAATTTTACTTTGTTATAAGTATATTTACCAATAAGTGGAATCTTATTAAGTAAATTTTCCGTACCTCTTTTAGCATTATTATAACTATTATTACTTCTGATCTTATCTAGTGTGTTATGAAGAGCTCCAACATTTTTAGAAATACCCATTTCATTATCATTTAAAATAACAATTAATTTAGTATTTAAACTACCAATATGATTTAAAGCTTCATAAGCTAGTCCATTACCAATTGATCCATCACCAATAACAGCTATAACATGATGGTTATCTTTATCTAAGTCACGGGCTAAAGCAAAACCTAAAGCAGCACTTAAACTAGTTGAAGAATGACCAGCCTCATAACAGTCATAAAAAGATTCTTCTCTTTTTTGAAAGCCTGACAAGCCATTAAATTGTCTTAAACTGTCGAAACTCTTAGCTCGCCCTGTTAATATTTTATGAGTATATGATTGATGTCCTACATCAAAAATTATTTTATCTTTCTGACCATCAAAAACTTTATGAATAGCAATTGTTAAATCAACAACGCCTAAATTAGAAGATAAATGACCACCTGTTTTTGAAACTTTTTCAACGATAAAAGATCTAACATCATTACTTAACACTTCTAAATCATTAATCTTCATTTTCTTTAAAAAACGAGGATTTTTAATGTTTTCTATTTTCATATTGCTCCTTTATCTTATTTATTATATCATTCAATAAATCTAAAGATTGTAAAGGCGTAATGCTTAATACATTAATTTGCATAATTTCCTCTAAAACTTTATCCATTTCTGAATCATTACTGTCTTCTATTACTTCATTTATAATGATATCACGTTTTTGCTCCGTATTTTCATAAACATTTAATATAGAAGCAGCTCTTTTTATTAAACAGTCAGGTAAATTAGCTAATTTTGCAACATGAATACCATAACTTTTATCAACGCTGCCTGGTTTAATTTTATGAAGAAAGGTAATATTTCCTTTTTCTTCATAAGCACTAACATGAATATTTTTTAATAATGGCAAAGTTGCTTCTAAATCTGTTAGTTCATGATAATGAGTTGAGAAAAAAGTTTTTGCTCCAATCTTATTATGAATATATTCAATAATTGCTTGCGCTAGAGCCATACCATCAAATGTAGCTGTTCCTCTTCCTAGTTCATCAAACAAAACAAGACTATTAGATGTCGCATTAGAAAGAGCATAATTAGCCTCTTTCATTTCAACCATAAAAGTTGATTCACCACTTACCAAATCGTCACTAGCACCAATTCTTGTATAAATAGCATCAAAAACTGGCAACGTTGCTTCTTTTGCTGGCACAAACGATCCTATTTGTGCCATGATTGTCGTAATAGCCACTTGTCTCATAAATGTTGATTTACCAGCCATATTAGGCCCTGTAATTAGAAAAATATTGGTCTTTTCATCCATTATTATATCGTTAGTTACAAATTCACTTTTAATTACCTTTTCAACAACGGGATGACGGCTTTCAATTATTTGAATATTTCTCTTATCAGTAAGAACTGGTCTTATATAATTGTTTTCTTCAGCTACCGTACTAAAAGATTGCAGAACATCTATTTCACTAATTACTTTAGAAATATACTGAATTTGCGGAATAAAGCTTTTAATTTCATCTCTAATTTTTGTAAAAAGTTCATATTCTATTTCAACTATTTTTTCCTCAGCATTTAATATTAAATCTTCTTGTTTTTTTAAAATAGGACTAATATATCTCTCACAGTTACTTAGTGTTTGTCTTCTTTCATAACCATATTCATCTTTTATTAATGAAACATTGCCTTTTGATATTTCAATATAATAACCAAAAACACGATTATATCCAATTTTTAAGTTTTTAATGCCTGTCCTTATTTTTTCTTCTTCTTCAAAACGAGCAACAAAATCTTTACCGCCTTTACGCAGATGTTTTAACTCATCTAGTTCCTTATTGTAACCTTCTTTTATTAAGAAACCTTCTTTTATAGATATTGGAGGATTTTCATATATGCTTGCTTCTAACAAATTATATAAATAATCTAAAGTATCAATTTGTTTATAATCTAATTTAGTTAAAATAGTATTTATATCTGGTATTACTTTTAGAGAGGTTTTTAATTGTAGTAAATCTCTACCATTAGCATTTCCAAAAGCAATGCGACCACTTAAACGTTCTAAATCATAGACTTCTAACAATAGTTTTTGCAGATCATCTTTCAATATAAATTCTTTAATAAGCTTAGTCACAACCATTTGTCTATCTTCTATAGCTTTAATATCAGTAAGGGGCCTTTCTATATATTGTTTTAAAAGTCTTGACCCCATAGCTGTTTTTGTTTTATCTAAAAGCCATATCAACGAAAAGTTACGTTCTTTTTGTCTTATTGTTTCTGTCAGCTCCAAATTTCTTTTCGTGTGAACATCCATTTTTAAATATTCGTTTTCATTTTTTATTACTACTTTTTGAAAATGTTCTAAAAGACGTTTTTGACTATTAGTGATATATGATAAGAGATGTTTAACACCCATTTTTAATCGAACATCTTCTAAAAATTCATAAATGTTTTTATATGCTTCCATATCAGGTATTTCTTCATGTATTGTTATAGTTACATTGAACTGTTTTTTTAAAACATCTATAACATTAACATCAATATTTTTTTGAACAATAATTTCTCTGATGTTAAGATTAACAATTTCACTAACTAAATTACTATCACTACCACTTAATAGTGAAGTATATATTTCGCCAGTAGTAATATCAGCATAAGTTAGAATATAAGCGTCTTTTAAAGTAATTACACTACCAATGTAATTATTTTCATTTTCAACAAGTGCTTCCTTACTAATTACTGTTCCTGCACTAACTGTTTGAATTATATCCCGTTTAACAATTCCTTTAGCATTTTTAGGGTTTTCTAGTTGTTCACAAATAGCTATTTTATATCCTTTTTCAATTAGCTTTTGAATATAAATATTAGCAGCATGATAAGGAATACCACACATGGGAACTTTTTCTTCTAAACCTGCACTTTTACCGGTTAAAGTTAATTCTAGTTCATGAGATACTGTTATAGCATCTTCAAAAAACATTTCATAAAAATCACCTAATCTAAAAAAGATAATTAAATCTTCGTTTTCAGCTTTAATCTCTAAGTATTGTTTCATCATAGGAGTTACTTTATTTATATCTACTTGACTTCTTAACATCTTAAATCACCATATTCATTTTACCAAAAAAATAGACAAAAGTCTATTTTTTATTGAATCATTTGCTTATGTTTATCATAAATAGTAGTATTTATATCAACTTGATTTTCATCATCTATTATTTTTATTATTGATGATACAGTTTCATCCAATTCTTCCTTTGTATCTTTCTCGATATATATCATATAATTTAGAGTTTTAATACATGCACAATATTTAATAAAATTAATTACTACAATATAATTTGGTATTTCATCGGCATTTTGAACATAAAGTTCCTGTTCCCTTTTGAATATTTAGTGAAATTATTTTATTATCTTAATCACAGTATTTAGCTAAAGTTCTTAGTATAATATTTATACCATTATTATTGATTAATTTTATACTATTTAATTTGCAATAAATAACTTATTGCCTCATTTATATTTGATATAGGAACTATTGTCATATGGTAATTATTTTCTTGAACGACCTCTAAAGCATCCTCATAATTTTCACCGCTTGGAACTAAAAACACTTCAACGTCATCGTTATAAGCCCCTTTTATTTTATATTCAACACCGCCAATACTAGAAACATTACCATCTTCATCAATTGCCCCTGTTCCTGCAATTTTAATATCGCTAACAAGACTATTATCAGTAAAAGCATCATATAACGCTAAAGCCATCATTAAACCTCCAGACGGTCCTGATTCATTTTGATTAAAATTAAAAGTAATTTCTTTAGCAGTTATTACATCTTTAGTTTCACTAACTAAAATACCAAGTTTCTTCTCACCTTCAACATCTCTTATAATAGCATATCTGTCCGCCATTTGACCATTACTTTTAACTGTAATAATAATTTTATCGTCAACATCTTTGCTATCAATAATGCTAGTTATATCACTTTTACTAGTAATATTAACTCCATCAATACTAATAACTTGATCTTGAATCTCTAAATCAGTATTAGACACTTCATCAACATATGTAATAAATATTTGTCTATTGCTAGTATAAAAATCTATATTAGCCTCAGTAAGCGCGACAATCAGAGCATTTTCATTACCTTCTTCTAACATAATATGGTTTCTAAAACTTTCATCTTCATCACTTTCATTTGATGATACATCTTCTTTTTTAACAATATCCCAAGATTTAAATATTTTAGCAAGTATTAAATTAGGAATAGTTCCCCTATACTCAGAAACATAAGTTAAATTAAAAAAATCATTATTCAAGGTTTCACCATCAATCAATAACTTTTCTTTAATACTTATTATGCCACCAGGAGCATTAACATAATAGGGAAACTCATAATTAACTACTAAAAGTAAAAGTAAAAAAACAACAATAAAACGTAAATTTTCAATGATATATTTCTTAATTTTTTCATATATTTTATTAATGTGAATCACGCCCTTTATTTAAATATAATGAATTAGGAGAAAAATATGAAAAAGCAAACGATAAATGCCCTTATAATTATATTATTACTATATATAGGCTATGAAATATTAACTAATTCCAGCGCAATACTATCATCAGTTAGTTTTTCTTTTAACATTTGGAAAAATAATATTTTTCCATCATTATTTCCAATGTTTATTTTATCTGAATTACTTATCAATTTTGGTTTTGTAGAAATAATCGGTAAACTTTTAAAACCACTAATGAATAAAATCTTTAAATGTCATGAGATGGGAGCATTTATCTTTACCATGAGTTTAGTATCAGGTTTCCCTAGTAGCGCTAAATACGCTCTTGAATTACATAAAAATAACTTACTTGATGAAAACCAAGCTGCTAAAACTTTAATATTCAGTCATTTTTCTAATCCTCTTTTTATTTTAGGAACCGTTTCAATTACTTTTTTAAACAACAAAGAAGTTGGCTATTTGATATTATTATGTCACTATATTACTAATATTATCATTGGTCTTTTATTTAGAAACTATCATCCATATACTAATTCAAATGTAATTAAAGATAATATCAAAATAAAAAAAAGTAATTCTAAAAATCTTAACTTTGGGCAAATAATTACTACTGCCCTATTAAATACTATTAATACCCTTTTACTAATTCTAGGAGTAATTACGATGTTTTTAGTTCTTACTACTATCATTGATCAAAATATTAATTTAAGTAGTTATAGTCAAGCTATATTAAATGGTTTTATAGAAATGACCCAAGGTTTAAAATATATTAGTGTTCTATCTATCCCTTTAAAACTAAAAGCTATTTTATCAACGATGATTATTTCTTTTGGTGGTTTTAGTGTCCACATGCAAATAATGAGTATTTTAAATGATACCAAAATCAAATATTTACCTTTCTTAACAGCGCGTTTATTACACGCCCTAATCAGTGGTCTACTTGTTTTTCTATTGTTTGATATTTGGCTTATTTTTATCTAAAAGTCAACTTCATCTAAATTAGCATCACTATAATTATATTGGTATACAAAATTAAGCCCATAGTCTTCACCTTCATATAATTGATGATAAATTGGAATTTTAATGTTTAATATTGCATTATATGAAATACCTTCAATACTATAAAAAGCTGTAATGGTTAAACTTTCCTCTCCAAAATAAGCACTATCAGATATTTTAAAACTATCGTCTCCATAAGAAATAATATTGTTTTCTTTATCAATTTTTAACTGTTTAACAGTACCATCTGTATAGCCAATTTCAATGCAACTATCACCACAACTAGTTAAAGAAGTAACTGTTTTATCATCTAAATCACGATTTATAGTCCGAGAAATAAGTGATTGTTTTGTAAGTAAACTTGTTTTAACACCAACTTTAACATAAATGTTCTTAAGTGATATTATCATTTGAAACATTAATAAAGCAATGACCGTTGTCAAACTAAAAGAAACAATTAATTCTATAGTTGTAAAAGCATTTTTTTTCATTATATCACCCCTCTAATTAAGTCTAAGACTAGCATATGTTCCATCTTGATATGAGACAATAATTCGGTAAGTATTGTCAAGACCATCATATTTAATAGTATCAATGAATGAAATCATTTTTTCATCTAAATATCTGGTTGTTTTTAAAGCTTCTTTAAGATTTGTTAAATCATCTTTAGTAATTAACACTTGATTAATTTCTAATATATCAAATAAGTTATTACAATAGTTAGTATTATTTATATACTTACTTTGGCAATAACTAATTTCAATAAATTTTTCATCAACACTTTCTAAATCATTTAACAAATCACTAGTAATGTCTTCATTTAAATAACTTCTTAGTTCATCAGTTAAATATATATTATTAACAGTATTGTATTTAAAAGTATAGCTATAACTACTATTAATCATTCTAAACTGAGCATAAATGACAACAAGAGTTGTTAAAACAAAGACTGAAACAATTAAAGTTTCGGCAAGCATAAAACCGTTTTTTTGGACTTTTTTCATAAAACTATCTCCTTTAGATTGAAATTATTCTAAAACTATTATATAATATATTTATGATAAATGCTAGTGAAAAATAAAAAGGAGATGTCATATGTTAAGAAAATTTGATTTTGAGAAGATGCCCGTAGTGGAAATTGTTAATGAAATACTAGTTGATTCAGCTAAAAGAGGTGCCAGCGATATTCACTTTGATCCACGCCCTGATTTTATGAAACTAAGAATTAGAATAGATGGTCAATTAATTGATTACGCTGAAATACCTAATACAATTAAGAAAAACTTGATTACTCGTGTTAAAATCATTTCTGGAATGAATATTACAGAAACAAGATTACCACAAGATGGTGCCATAAAAGCCCCATTACAGGGTATTAATCTGGATCTTCGTGTTTCATCCATTCCCACTAGTAATGGTGAAAAAGTGGTTATTCGTATTTTAGACTACTCTATTAGTTTAAATGGGCTTGAACACTTAGGATTCAGTGATAGTAATTATAAAAAAGTTTTAAAAATGATTAGTGTCCCAAATGGTATTTTATTAGTAACTGGTGCGACTGGTTCTGGTAAATCAACAACTGTTTATTCAATTTTGCAAAGACTTAATAAAGAAGAAACTAACATTATCACTGTTGAAG
>JAQUUG010000054.1 GCA_028693965.1 Bacilli bacterium | reverse complement strand
GTTAACATATCTTCTTTTCGTCCTATTTAGGCTAGTTGCTGGCAGCAACCTAGCCGTTACCAAAAAAACATAAACGAAGAGAAATGAAAGATAAAAAACAAAAGAACATAATGAAACCTGCTAGGTCGATAGGCTCAGCAGGTTTTCTCTCATTTTTAAACATATTTATAATCATATATATATAACTTATAGTAAGTATATAAAAACATTATCATATATTTAACTAGGTGATATAAATGGTCAAATTAATATCACATCGTGGCAATAATAATCATGAATATAAAGAAAATACTAGTGATGCAATACTGGATAGTTTAAAGTACGATTATATTGCTGGGGTTGAGTTTGATGTGCGTATAACAAGGGATAACCAGATAGTAATTATTCATGATATGACAATAAGTAGGGCTAGTGATGGTAATGGATTTGTTAAAGATATGACGCTAAAAGAATTACAAAAATACAATTTTGGTAATAAAAAGCATAAATCTTTGATATCTAAACTATCAGATGTTTTAAATAATATTAATAGTAATAAAATAATTATGATTGAAATAAAACATGAATCATTATTTAATAAAACAATAATTAATAAAATATATAATATTATAAAAAAATATAAATATTTGAATATTTATATCTGCAGTTTTAATCATAATTTAATAAAAGAATTCAAAAAAAAACATCCTAAAATAAAAGCGGGACTTAATTTGTTAATTAGCGGGAACATTGGTGATACAAAGGGGATAACTTTTTTATGTGTTAACTATCAAACAAGCAAACAAAAAAATAATAGATTAGAACGATTTTTATGGACAATTAATAATCAAAATCAGTTTAATAAAGTAAGGTATTATCTAAATGATGCTGATTATATCATAACTGATAAAGCATATAAAATAAAAGATATCATTTGATACTAACACCTACCAAGTAGATATAAAATATAAACTTTTTAAATGAATCAAAAATGTTTTTTAAAAATGTTAATATATTAATAAAATGGAAAATTTGTAATAGAAAGATAAATCATTTAGTTTATCAAAGTTTACTAAAACATAGTGCTTTAAGTAAGGCTATGGTATTTTACTAAACAGACTTTTTCTGTTTGCATCATAAGATTTTTTAAGTAATAGAATGCCAGTTTCCTCTAATACAGAAATTGAAGCTAATATTAGACATATAACTATTATTGGCGTAGGAGTTAAATCAAAAATAAGATAAGTTGGCATTATTAAAAACAAGACTAGTCCTGTTGCTTTGTTGCCAATAGTATGAATAACATTCCATTGTTTATATTTTATTTTTGATGTTAGCATATTAATGAATCGCATTCCACCAATAATTAAAATCCAAACAATTAAATTATCATTTAATTTAATGGTTGTTTTCGTAAAAAGCAAGTATAGTGTAACCAATGAGAATATTATGTCGGCTATACTATCTAATTTGGCTCCTACTGATGTACTATATCCTAGTTTGCGAGCAATATATCCATCTGCTAAATCTGTTAAACCACACATTGTGTAAAGAAATATAAACAATGGTTTATTATCTATTGTTATAAGAAGAAATATTGAAATAATCATTCGGCAACAGGATAGTGTGTTTGGTAAATATTTCAAAGTAATCGTACCCCCTCTTATTGTTAATAATTTTTTAATGTGCTTAGTATATAGCAATCAATGTGCTTTGTCAAGTATGACTCGTAAATATTGCTAAATGAGCAAAATCATTTAACAATATTTTCAAAAAACATGAGGGTTTTAGTAGCAATTATTTTGTTAGATATTTATAATTATTTTATTAAACTATAGATTATATCCGCCGTTTATAGCTCTGATATTTTCAGCAATTATAATAGTCTCATTGTCAATGTTTTTAACAAGGTCAACGATATGTTGTCTTTTTTTTCGCGATACTATCATTATTAAAATATAATGATTAATATCCTTGCCTTCACCATTTAAAACAGTTACAGTATATCCTTCTTTTCTTATTTTAGAAGCAATGATTTCTCCAAAAGTAATATTAGTTATAGCCATTAATAGGTTATCTCCTATAGCCATTTTTTCCTCAATAACACTTCCTAAATAGGAACCAAAAAGAGATCCTAGTGCGAAGAAAAAAACTTTTAAAGGATCATTAGTTATACCAATGACTACGGCGCCAGTAACAATAACCCATACTAGGGCGATAGCAAATTGTAAAAAAGCCCCAAGCCATTTTTTACCGTGAGCTACCACAATTAATCTCAAAGTACCAAGGGCAAGTTCAAAAGACTTAGACAAGAATATTAAAATATAAATTACAATATTCATAGTATCACCTGATACTAATATGTGTCAAAAAAAAGTATTTATTAAAATAGTTATAGAATAAGGCATTTACATTACTTATAAAAATTGATATAATATTTTTATAAAGATAAAGTGAGGTATTACTATGAATGATAAAAAACTGCTTAAAAATGTGATAGATGAACAGTTAAAAACATTGAATCTAATGGGAAAAATGAACAATGTATCTGCAAGAAATATTGATAATTTAATGCATGAGATTACTGGCAATCTTTTAAGACTAGATGAATTATATGAAGAAGAAATTGCAACCCTTGAAGATTTTGAAGTTCATTCTGTTGAAGAAGAACTTACAATTGTTCAAAGGATAATTGAGATATCAAAAAATAGAGAAGAAATGCTTACTAAATCCTTTGATTTGGATGATAAAAAACAGAAATTTCTAGCTGATTTGTTTTCTGATATGGCAATAGAAACAGCCCAAAAAGGGGCAGACTATGAAGTAACTGCTAAACAGTTAGAAGCAGAAATAACTTTAAAAAATGATTTTCAAGATGATACCGATGATTTACACGATAAACAAAAGCAGTTATCTAAACAAATATCCGAAATTAAAGCAAGTATTATTCCTTGTAATCAGTTTGATGAAAGATTGATACAAGATTATGAACAATTACTAGATAATTATAAAATTAAGGATTTAACAGATGGTGAAATTGCTAACTTAAAAGAAGAACAAACATTAAGAACATCATGGCAAACTTCTATTTTAAAAAATATTGAATTATCATCTAACTTAAATGCAAATCTTAATAGTGAATTTGAAGAGGTATTAACTTCTAATAGTCATGCTTTAAGAGATGCTAACGATAAATTATTTTTGTTAGATTTAAGTAAAATTGTTAAAATAAAAGCTTTATCATATCAAGAATTATCTACTAAAATGCAAGAAATGTATAATGTGGTAGCAAGTTATGAAGAAAGTAGTAGCACTTATTTATATCCGTCACTGGCTTTAAAACAGCAATATTTTACTAACTTGTTTGAAAAAGAAGCTGAAGAAATTATAAAACAAACTAAATTATCTGATAAAGTAGCAGATTTAGAAAAACAAAAGCAAGAAGTGGAAACGGAAATTAGAGAAAAAGAAACAAATCCACGATTTGCAGAAACATTAACGTATTTACCGTTACAATCAAAAGCAAGAATAGCTACTAATGAAGATATAGGCATGACGGCAGATTTTAAAGATATTACACTAGGGACAGGTGTTGTAGAGGGAACAGCTAAACTAGTATTAAGTGACGTAGCAAAAGAAACAGCATTATCAAATCTTAATTTACCACCAGACGTGGCATTGATTCCAGATTTTGAGGTAGTGCAGAAACGCAAAGCTCCTTCTAAACTTCTAGAGAAGGTAAAAAAATATAAAAAACAATTAATGTCAATTGGTAAAAAAGCAGCAGCAATAATTTTAGCAGGAGCTATTTTGTTTACAGCAGGTGATAACTTTATTAAAAAAACAACTACCAATGAAATGACCTCACAAGATGTTATGCAAGCAAGTGTTGATAATACATTGACTGGTCATCAATATGTTATTAATCAATCAGATGGAACTAAAGTAACTATTGAAAAAAACCAAGAGGATGTAAAAGAAGTATCCCCGACGGTAGGAGATACGGTAAAAATTACTAAAGGGGTAAAATATTATCGTGATGCTTCCAGCGCCATTCTTGAAAAAAATATTTATGAAGTTGGCAAAAACACCCTTCGTGAAGGCAACTATTTTGTTAATAGGGTCGCTTTGATGACTAAAGATGGTAACTTAATTAGATTAGATACTACCAAAGGGGTAAGTTCTGAAGAACTAGCTAAGCAGTTAGGACTAAAAAAAGATGAATATGAAGTTGTAATTCATATTGGTAGTGGAGATCAAGATGGTAATTTTATTGAAGCTAAATTGGGTGAAACAAGCCCTGATGATGTTTGCTGGATTAAAACAGGTGGGGCATATAATAAGGGATTAATTTTACAAAAACAAGTTACTAATAATTTAGAAGGGGGAAAGGTGCGCTAATGAATATTAATATTAATGAAATTATTAAACTACATAATGATTTAGAATACCTAGTACTTTCAAAAACTAATTATCAAAATAGTTGTTATTACTATTTAATAGAAGTATCAAAAGATGATGATATTAAAGATAACGTGAAAATTGTTAAAGAAAATAAAGTAGAAGATAGATTATTTTTGATTCCAGTTACTAATGCTGATGAATTAGAAGAAGTCAGTAAATTATTATCTGCAGAACTAGAAAGTAATAATTTAGAATAAAAAGTAAACTTTTATAAATGTTTTACTTTTTTTTTTATTAGAAATAAGTTATACTATTATTATAAGGGTGTGGTAAAGTGATATTAAGAAAACCATATGCATTTTTTATTAAACAATTTAAGACAATTCATTTCATTTTAACTATATTAATGATGTACTTATTATATAGGACTAGTTTAATGTTATCTTTTTTTAATGAATATGTTAGTTCATCTTCATCAGTAACAGGTCAAAACCTAACTGGAACTTATTTTAATATTTATGTTTTTTTAGTACCTTTTTTAATTGCTATTTCTTCAATTATCATTTTATCAGTTATGTATATCAAGAAAAAGCCTATTTTATTTTATGTGATTAATATAATAATTGCTATTGCTGTTTTAGTTATTTTTAACTATGCTTATAATGTAACGGGGCAAATGGAAATTAAAATATTAGATATAAGAATAGTCCGTGTTGTCAGGGATATTTTGTTAATAGCAACAGCTTTAGAACTTTTTAGCACGGTTATAACACTAGTTAGAGCAACTGGTTTTAATATTAAAAAGTTTCATTTTGGTGAAGATTTAGCCGGTATGGAAATAACCGCTGCTGATAACGAAGAATTTGAAGTCGATATGGAGGTAGATACAGATTTAGTTAAAAGGAATTTTCGTAAGAGATTACGTTATGCTAAATACGTATATGTAGAAAATCACTTTTTAATTAATATTGCCTTTTTGCTGTTGATGTCAACGACTTTCTTTATTATCTATTTAAATACTGGTGTTTATAACAAGACTTATGATATTAATACCGCTTTTGTGACAAAACAATTTTTAATGAGAGTTAATGACGTTTATATCACTAATGAGGATTATAGTGGTAATGTTATTAGTGATGATAAAACTTTAGTTATTGTTGATTTGGGTTTGAAAAATAGGAGTAGTACTAATAGAACATTAAGTATTGTTAAAACTGTTTTAGTAATTGCAGGGCATAAGTTTTATCCGACTATTAAGTATCGTGATTATTTAACAGATATTGGCGTTTCATATCAAAGTGAAGATATTACTAATGATAGTTTTCAAAGTTATATTTTAACTTATGAAATACCTAAAGAATATGCTGATAAAAAAATGGAATACTTATATATAGATGATAGTAATTACTTTTCAACTTCGTTAGAAGTAAAAACGGTTACAGTTGCACTTACGCCTCGTGATTTAGATGAAGTTACTTTTGTAGATCATTATAATCTAGAAGAAACGGTTACTTTTAAAGATAGTATTTTCAAAAAAACAGATTTTAAAATTACTAATTTTGATATTCAAAAGCAGTTTAAAATTACTTATGATTATTGTATTAGTAGCAATTGTTATAGCTCAATAGAATATTTAAAACCTAGTATTTATACTAATTATAATAAAGTCTTAATCAAGTTAAATGCCACCTTATCTTGGGATGAAGATTTAACCATTTCTAAAAACACTGATATTTATAATTTTATTAATAAATATGGTAAAATTAAATATCAAATAGGTAATACTGTTAAATATAATAATGTTTCTTTTAAAGAAGTCAAATCAAGTCGTGTTAAAAACAATAATTATTATATTGAAGTTATTGATGAAGTGATGGACGCTGACAGTATTTCTTTAGTAATTACTATTAGAGATAAACAATACGAATATATTTTAAAATAATGTAAAGTCATACCATATAATGGTTAAATTTTACAAAATTATGTTATAATAATGAAATGGAGGAATACATATGAAAAGAAAATATTGGTATATATTATTTCTTTTAGTAATGCTATTTCCTTTAAATATTAGAGCTAGTTATTATTGCGATTATAGTGAAAAAGCTAAGCTTAAAAAATTAGCGGCTAATATTAATACTATTTATACACCTGTTATATCTGGTGATAAAGCAACTTTTAATATTACTATAAATAATATTTTTGATAATTTAATTGTTAAAGATACTTCATCTGGTATTAGTTATCAGGGTAATGAAGAGATAACAATTAAGGGTTATGCAGGAGGCATTAGTTATCTTTTTGAGGTTTATACGGATATAGAAGATTGTGAAGATGAATTATTGCATGTTTTTTATGTCAATGTCCCTTATTATAATCCTTATTATCAAGATGAACTTTGCGATGGTATTGAAGAGTACAGTATGTGTCAAAAATGGATGAGTTATAAAGTTGATTATGAAAAATTTAAAACAAACATCGCTATTTATAAAAAAACTAGCGAGGAAGAAATCATCGATGAAGTAGTAGACGAAGAAACTTGGTTAGATATACTACTGGAATATTATGGTGAATATTATTCTTATCTTTATGGAATGATAATTATTATTGGCATATTTGAGATATATAGATTAGATAAAAGAGATAGTTTTAATCTTTGATGGCGGTGAGTAATGTGAAAAGAAATATATTTTTACTTCTATTAATTATTTCGCTAACTGTGCAGTGTGGTGTCGTAAACGCTTTAGAAGGTGATGCTAATACTGTTGGTGGTAATATAAATAAAGTTGATACAAAATATGGTAATTACTGGAGTGGTTATGAAGGAATTAGGGTCTATGTAGTAGATACTTCTGGCAAACTAAAGTCTGATGTGGTTGACTACAGTAATTATTCTGGATTAAGTAGTTATAAACATGGCGGAAAGAAAACTAAATTTGATTATCAAAGTAGTTCTTTATCAATATCAAGTTCTACATATAAATATAGTGATCCTATTAAATATATTCCTAGTTTTATTGGTAGTTCTAATAGTAGTGTAATATATAATTATTTTATGAGTATGGCTAGTGATACTAACGATCAAATTGTAGAATTATTGTTAGATCTTAATTTTCAAGGTGATGTTACAGCAATAGCAGAGAATTCTTATTATTTAGTGGTTGAACCTATTGCTTATTTCACTTATAATTTTACTAATTATGCTTTAACAGCAACTGAGACAGCGTTACTTTTGGAAAGAAGTGAAGCTAACACTCCATATAATATAAATAATAATGGTTTTTGCGTCAGTTGTATTA
>JAQUUG010000002.1 GCA_028693965.1 Bacilli bacterium | reverse complement strand
CAAATTAACTTATAATTAACATAGGTGGTGTGATATGAAAGAATTAGAAAAATTAAGAATCCTACACAATTATAACTATCGGCAAATGGGTGAACTTTTAGGAGTAAGTAAAACCTATTACTGGCAAATCGAACACGAAAAAAGAGGTTTATCATATATTATGGCTATAAAAATTGCTAATGTTTTACACGTAACTCCTGATCAAATATTTTATGATTACTATATAAATAAATTATCTAACAAATAATTTTTATTTTCATAACAAATGATAATTTAATTAATTTTTGTATGTTTGCTTAAAAACAAGGATTAATCCTTGTTTTTATTAGACAAAAAAGTTACTCTTTCAGCCATTACTTCAACAACATGCTTCAAATTATCATCATTTGTTTCAATTGTTCTTGTTTGGATGCGTCCTTTTATACCTATTAAGGCCATTAGGTATAAATTTTTTTAGTTTTACATATTCACCTTTTTCACAATGTTTATAAAATTCTAATACTGATATTCCATATTTAGGTTTTGTATATTTAATAATAAAAAGGTTATTTTTATTAAACTTATTATTAAGTTCATATTTTATAAATTTATCTTGGACATCCACTAAAAGTTCATTTAATGAAGAATACATATGAATTCCTCTAAATTTTTTCCATGAATGCTCAAACCAATAGAATTTGTTGTCGTCATAAAAAATTAGCAATGTATGTGTAGGACATTTATCATCGTCATAATGAACTACAAAATATGTATCAATATTCAAACCGTTTTCATTAAAATAAAATCTTTCAAGCTCTACTTGATCCCAACAAATTCCAATTTTATTTTTAATCAATTCAGGTGGAGATTGCAACACATAACTTTTAGAAAACAAATTGTTTATTTCAGTATTTTTTACCCCATTAATATTAACCCATCCATATTCAATATCTTTCATATTATCCATTATTTTATTTGCTATATCCATTATAAAATCATCCCAATCATATTATATCATAAAACATATTACGATTATTTATTTTTAAATAATTAAATTATACTCCTTTACAAATATTCTATCATCACTACAATATTCCATTATAAATTTATTATGATTTTTACAAATAACAATTCCTATTGTTTTATCTTGATTAATTGTTTTTATATTTTTGTCAATATAATTCATATATTTTTGGATTTGCCCTATGTGTTCAGCTTTTAATTCCGTAACTTTAAGTTCAACTACTACATAACAATTAAAATCTATGTTATACAACAATAAATCAATATAGTTATACCTATTGCCAATTTTTATTTTATATTCATTTTTTATATAAGTAAAACTACTACCTAGTTCAGTCAAAAAACTATCCAAATCTTCTAATATTAATTGTTTTAATAGTTTTTAGGTTACTTCACTATAATTATAACTATTTTTAATTAATATGGGATTTTTAATAAAATCTTCAATTTTATTTTCTTCATTATTTATTAGTTTTTCTTTAGTGCTATCATCTAATCTTTCATATTCTTGGTTTTTAATTTTAGTTCTTAATTCTCTAACCGAAAGATTTAAGTTATCAGATATTTTTAAATAATATATAATTTTATTGTATTTTTCAATCCACAATAATTCTTGAATATGACTCCAGGTTAATTTGGCAGACAGCGTCTGCCAAATTTCATCCTTAAACAAAATATAAAATTTCCTCATACTCCTCAAATTTCTAGAAGAGTATCCTTTTCCTATTTCCAAAGTTAGTTTTTTTGAATATTCTTTGATTAAATTATCACCATATTTTGCTCTATTTTCTCCACCTTGAGCTTCTATCAGTAATTTACCTACATTATAATAAGTATTTAAATCACTTCTATTTTTACTATAATCTTTAGCCCGTTTATATACTTCATTATTAATTAATTCTTTTTTAATTTCATTATAATAATTCATAATTACTTCTTTTAAAAAACAAGGATTAAGCCTCCTTGTTTCTACTTGATAAAAAAGTTACTCTTTCAGCCACTACTTCAACAACATGCTTCAAATTATCATCATTTGTTTCAATTGTTCTTGTTTGGATGCGTCCTTTTATACCAAGTAGATCGCCTTTTTTGACATACTCGGCAGTATTTTCTGCTACTCCTTTCCACAAAACGCAAGAAATAAAATCAACATCATATTCACCATTAATATTTTTATAATTTCTTGGAACAGCCAATGTTAAATTAGTTACTTTATGCCCTTTATCTGTTTCCCTTAATTCTGGACTCTTTACTAATCTTCCAACTATTATTGTTTGATTTAACATATTTTTCCTCCTTTCTTAATTAATATAAACTATTTGCCATACTTATTCAAAAGAGAAATATCAATAGTTTACTAATAATTGAATACAAAAAAACTAAAATTATATTTCAATTTTAGCTTTTTTCATACAATTAGAATACCAATAAATAATTTTTGTATTATTTACAATCTAAATCAAAAGATGCGCTCTTTATCTCTCCGCTCTCAGAATCCAAAGTAAAAATAACTTTAGTATCATCAGAACAATTATCTAATTTAGATAAATCATATGTCTCTCCTGCTGATTCATTTGCTGTATTTAACATATCTTTTGTTACTTCTACTTCATCAAAACCAACAATAGGCATATATTTTGCAAAATAATCGCGTCCATATTCTTCCATAATAGCTTCATAATCAGCAGTTTTATCACCACAGCCAGTTATTAATAATACAACCCCTAAACTAATTATTGCTAATACTTTTTTCACTTTCATTCCTCCCATATCTTTATTAATGTTACCATAATTATATTTTTTTTTCAACTTATTTCATAAAAAAACCTACATAAGTAGGATTTATTTGGTTTCAACAATTAATTTAATAGCTGTTCTCTCTTCTCCATCTATTATTATATCCGTAAAAGCGGGAATACAAACTAAGTTTTTACCACTAGGAGCTACAAATCCTCGTGCAATAGCAATTGCCTTTATCGCTTGATTTAAAGCGCCAGCTCCTATCGCTTGTATTTCTACAGTACCTTTTTCACGAAATACATTAGCCAAAGCTCCTGCTACTGAATTTGGATTTGATTTAGCTCCAACTTTAAGTGTTTCCATATAATTTAATGCCTCTCTTTCTACACTAAATTATATGAATATATATCTTCTTTAGAATAATTATTTTAAAATTTTAAAATATTGAAAATATATTTGATGTTCAAAAGACAATTTAATCTTTATTAACAAACCATAATTTACTAATATCAAGGCTACTACTTGAAGGAGCTGGATTAGGCATTTCTAATCTAACCAAAACTGGTATTTTAAAAGCAGAGCCAAAGGCAATACAAGTTCCTGGCTGCAAAATACGTAATCGTTTTACAATTTCATTAGTAATATTTGGGACCATTTCTTTAATATAGGAAACATCTTTAGGATGAAGCATTTTAAATATTAAAAAGTTGCTACATTGTGACAAAGTTGTTTCTGAAAGCTCTGATGGTCTTTGCGAAATAAGTCCCAAAATAACACCATACTTTCGTCCCTCTTTAGTAATTCGTTCAAAAATATTATAACCTAGCAAGAAATTATCTGTATCATTTTGCACATAACGGTGTGCTTCTTCCAAAATAATATGAACTGGAAAGCTAGCCCTTTCATCTAAACTTTTAGCATAGTCAAATAAAAGTTTAGAATATATTTTGGTAATAACTTTTGCTAATCTATCATCAATATAATTGATATTAAAATTAATAATTTGTGCTTTTCTACCATTTGGGGCTGTTAGTAAATCCCGAACATATTTTTCTCTAGTTATAAACTCTGGATAGCTAAAATAAACACTATAATCACTATTAACAATAGAATGAAGTCGCACTTTCAAAATGTTAGATTCATCAAAAATTTTGTCGCTTTTCAAAACACCTTCTGATATCAAAGCAAAATCAAAAGCATCAGTTAAATTTTTAAGTGTATAAGGAAAAGAACCATCTGGTAAATTAAGTTCTAAATCATCATTTAAAAATGATTCCATAAAATTAGTAATTAATTCCATATCTCTTATTTTCCCAGAAGCATCAATTAATAAACATTGTCTCAAAGGTCTAACATAACCAGGTTGAAAAATTTCTGTTTCAAGATTTAGTTCTTTAGTTTTATAGTATGATAAAACAGAAAAAACTTGATCTCTTATCTGTGCTGGAGGTCTTCCACTCGCTAAAATGTCTAATATTGCTCTAGCAATAATATCATTTTTATGTTTTAAAACCAAATCTTCTTCTCTACCAAAAATTGTGACTAATTTTAGAGCTTTTTCAATAATTGGTAATTGCGTATGCTTTTCCGCTCCTAAAAGTAATGCTATATCATCAACACCTAATAACCAAAGAGGTACTTTTAACACTTCCGTTTCACTAAAATTTAAATTAGTTGTATAAGTTTTAAAATTAATTTCATTCACTTTATCATGAAGTTTATCAAAGGCACTATGATATTCACCATATGCATCAAAAATAAAAATGCTTGACTTATATGCTATAGATTTCTTCTTTTCAAATAAATTTTGAAAAATACGCGCAACACTTGATGATTTACCACTTCCTGTTGATCCAAATATAGCAAAATGGCTAGCAAAAAAATCATTAACATTAACACCTATTTTAACGCCGTTATAGATAGGGCTTTCACCAATATATAAATCTTTGTTTTCTCGGTAATTGTTAACACCTAAAATCATAGGTATTTTCTCTTTAGAAACTAATTTAATAGCAGCTCCAAAAGAAGGTTTACGAATAACTCCAAAAACGAATTTATCATTTATAAACTCTCCTAGTAAATTAACATAAGCTACTCCATCTTTAATATCTGTAATTTCACCAATAAATTTCTTATCTGGCTCTTCCATAACAATTAATAAATTGATTAGATTTTCAAATTTACCAAGTTCAACATTAACTTTAAATAAAATAACATTTTCCTCAATACCAATTATTTTTCCTAACATGAATAACACTCCTATCTTTATACAACAATTATACCATATTAAGTAATAAAAGAAACAGTTATATTAAACTGTTTCTTACAAATACTTCAACATTATTATCAATATAAATTGTCAATTTACATTTTTTTACACATTTTATAAACCCAAAACCACTTATAACTAAATCACTATTATAGTTAACAATTAAATCTCTTTTAACCAAATCATCTAGTTTGTTCGTTTTATAATATCTATTAATCGATAACTGATTAGAAAAATAAAAGGTCAAATTAGTATTTTGCGTATCAACTCTTAAAAGATCATCAACAATAATACTTTGTTTATTTTTAATTTGGTAAGTTATCGGCTTTACCTCTTGCTTAGGTAATATTAATTTAAGTTTTTCTAAAGAAATATGATTAACAATACTACCGTCCTCAATAATACCTGGAGTATCAATTAATGTTAAATCATCATTTATTGGTACAACAATATTGTCAATTGTAGTTGAAGGAAGCATACTAGTAGTAATTGTATTTTTTAAATCTGTATAATTGTAAATCATTTTATTGATTAAGCTTGATTTACCAGCATTAGTATAACCTACTACATAAACATTTTTACTTCTTTTATGTTGATTAATTTTTTCTAATAATTCATCTAATTGATAATTTTTCTTAGAACTTATAACTATTTTATCAACGTAATTAATGTTATAATTATCCATATAATTAAGTAATTTTTCGTCTTTTATTACTTTAGGTAGTAAATCTCTTTTAGTTAAAACCAATAAAATATCATTATTTAATTCTTTAGTTATTAAATGAAAATTTTTTGGCAAATCAAATAAAGGAACAACTAGTAATACTAGATCATTTGTTTTATTAATATCTTTTAAAATATTAATAAAATCGCTATTACTTTTTTGAACTTTTTTATAATCATTATAATTATTAATACGAAAGCATCTTTCACAAATATCACTGTTTAATTCTTTAACATAACCAACTTCATTAATATTTTCATTTTGAATAACACTACCACAACCCGGACATTTTTTATTCATAATAATGACCCTTAAAAAATAAATTACGACTAGTTAGTTTATTAATAATGATTTTTTCAATATGTCTATTAATTTTAGTAAAAAAACTGTCTATAGGACTAACAGGATTAATTAAAATAGTCGTTATTCCAACTTTATTACCACCAATAATATCTGTCAAAACTTGATCTCCAATAATAGCAACTTCACTAATATTATAATCATTATTAGTTATGACCTTTTTAAAATTTTTTGTGAAAGGTTTACAAGCTGAATGATAAAAATCTACCTTTAATTTTTCACTAAAAGTTGATACTCTTCTCTTATGAGAATTAGAAAAAATAATCACTTTAAAATCTTTTTTAAGTTCTTTAAATAATTCATTTACTTTCTTAGTTGGTTCATCTATTTTAGCAGGTACTAAAGTGTTATCCAAATCAAATAATAAACATTTAATACCGCAATCTTTTAATTTTTGATAATCAATCGTATATATACTTTGCTGGTATATATCTGGAATATATTTATCCATAACTGCCTCCTATATCCAATGATATAACTAATTATAACAAAAATGTTAAGCTATTACAACTTTACATTTTTTATTTACACTTTATTAAATTTTGTCTTTCATTACTTATTGAAATGCACTCATTTAAACATAATATCAACAGAGGTTGTTTTATTAACTTTTGTGCCATCGTCTAATTGACCATAAGTATTAGATTTTGTAGCCTTTACTGTTCCATTATTCAATAAATATGTCTTCAAAACTTTTCATGCGACTTTCTAAGATTAACTTATATCTTTATTTTACACTATTTTGTTTATAAATGACATACTTATATAAAACTTTTTCTCTTAAAATACAAAACCAAGCTTCCCTATTAGCGTATGTTCCTTGTTCAAAAAAGAAAATAGGTTCAAAAACTTCATTTGAGAGATTCAATAATTCTTCAAAAGTTTCAACTTCTACCGTTTCCCACTTCATGTAATTAACAAAACTTTTAACTTCAACAATAATACTATCATAGTCTTTTAATATTTTAGTCTTTTCCATATGATATTTACTATTATATTTATCTAAAATATGTTTAGTAATATAGTAACTACATCCTACTAAAATTGATAAAACCAAGATATTTATAATGATATCAACATATATTTCCTTTTCATCAATATCTTCACTTTTATAAATTTTTTCTTCTTTGGTAAAATTAGTTGAAGTTGTAATATCAAAAGTCTTAGCATCAAGAGGAATAGAAAAAAGAAGATAATGTTCCTTATTAATATTATTATCATTGATATCACCTTCAATATTAACAATTAACTTCACTTCTAATACACTAGTTAAAGAAAGATTAAAATCTTCGATAAAATTATTTATTAAATCATTATATTCTATTAAACTAAGACTGGTACTTTCATTAATATTAATAGTATTAGAAAAGATTTCCTTATTATCACTTGAAAATAAAATATATTCCTTATTTAGGACCGGATTAGTACTATTTTCTTCATCATTACTAATAACATTAGCTTTTATTACATATGAATAGTTTAGATTCATCGTTTTATTAAAGTTATATGTATAATTATAATTTAAAACAAGGTAATCTACTAAATCCGTAATAAAAGAATAGTTATTAGTTATTACATCATTTTCAATATAATTATTTTCAAAAATATGTACTTCATAATTCATATTATGAGTTATATTGCCCTGATATAAAACACTACGAAACCATAATTTTTTGATACTAAAAAAAACATTTAATAGTAATAAAATAGCTATTAAAAAGACAGTACACAATAAAATTATAATGCGGTACTTGTCATTTTTTTTCAAAATATCACCACCTAATCACCAATTTCTACATCAACTTCCTGATTTTGAAAAAATTTATGCCATAAATAAGATGGATATCCCAAATAAGGGATTCGAAATTGATAACACCCTATTATATTTGATTCTGAAATACTACCACTATCTTTTTTGTTATTATTATCTCCTTTAGTAACTAGTTTTATTCCCTCCTCGCTATTAATAACATCAACAACACGGTGTAAAACTTGATAATTATTTAATTTGTAAAGAATAATAGTGCCTTCTTTAATATTAGTTATATCACAAGGTGTAACAATAACTAAATCACCTTCTTTTATACTAGGTTTCATACTAGCTGATAATATAACTACAGGTTTAACTGGATAAACACCTAAAAAAAAGAGTAATAATACTAAAGACAATGAAAAAATGAGTATCCATTTTTTAGGAGATTCAATATATCTTTTAGAATCTTTTTTCTTTTTTTCAATATTATAATTAATATATAAATATGTAAAAACAGGAGTTAAAACATTAAATATCGTTGTTTCCATAAGTTCATACTTAGGCGTAATATTTATTATTAAACTAGGAATAATAAAAGAACATTTATATATAAAACTTGACCAAATTCCACCGTGAATAATTAGAAAAAGCGCTAAAAAATTATAAGTAAGACTAGGTGTAACATTTTCTAAAAAAACAATAAATATATCACTTTTATCTGTTATATCACTATATATAGTTTGAATATTTAAATCACTTATAATAAAAAAGATAGTTATTAAGAAATAGTAAAAAAATTTGTTTCTAAATATACTATTTATTAAAAAAGCTCTAATATATTCCTTACAAAAAGCAACTATAACAAGACTAAATAGATTAATAATAATTCCTTCTAAACTAGTATCATAAGCATTGTTAGCATATCCAAAAATAAATCCTAGCCCATAATAAATTAAATTATAAATAGTAGCTATAATAAAAAGAAGATAAATAATTTGCTTTTGATATTTATAATAAATATCTTTATTATGAAAAAAGATATAAGTGCTTAAAATAAGCCAAATAGTAGGATTTATAATATAAATAAAAAAATAATTTGAATTATTTATTAATAGTTTATAGCAAATAACATATAAAAATAATCCAACTAAATATAATTTGTTTTTCATTTTATCACCTAATTAAAACACTATAGTTACTTGGTTTAAAATTAACATCAGTAGTGGTTAATTGCAAACCAATTGTAACAGAAGATTTGTTTTCTATTCGGCCGTTATAACTAGCATTTTTAATAGTTAAAACACTATTATTCATTTCGTATGTAGCACCCCAGCCACTTTTAAAAATAGTAGTGTTTGGTAAAATCAGTTCAATTTGCCAATAAGTAATTTTATTGCCGCTATTATTAGTAATGATAACCTCATACTGATATGTATAAGTTCCCCAACTATTAGTCTTATTAAACGTTACTTGCATTTGATCAGAAGTTACTAAATTAGTATCTTTGTTAGCACTTATTTTAATTTTTATTAGTTTTAAATTAGATACTGAAGTTTGTAATATAAAAGAAACAATTAAAGTATTATTAGTATTTAAATCATAGCTATTGTTAATAATAGTTATAGAACTTCCTTCTTCCTCATAGCTATAATTCCATATATTTGTAACCAACACATCAGCACTGAAATTAAGCAGTAATTTAAAATTATCGTAATCAATGGAACTGACATTATTTACATTAAAAGTATATTGATAATAATAAATATTACCATTTTGCCAACTATTAACTTCTAAATTAGTTATTGTTAAATCTTTTGTACTATTATTGTCCAAAACATAAGAATCGTCATAATTACCACCTACCTGCCCTGTAATGTTTAAAGACGTTTTAAGATAAGCATAAGCAACTTGACTCATTGTTAATATTAAAACTATTATTAAAATTATTTTTGTTTTTCTTTTTCTTCTCATTTTATCACATACCACATCATTATTATTATGATTTAATAGCTTAATATTATACTAATTAGTAATTTTTGGCTGTTTGGAAATATGAGTTTAAATATTTTTATTAAAGGTATACTAATAATGTATTTATAAGGTGGTGATATTTTGAACAAGAAAAAAAACAAAATGGTATTAGTCGGGCTTCTACTCTTTACTTTAGCTTTAACCGGAGTTTATGCTTTATTAGCTGCGAATTTAAATATTTCTGGTACAGCTTCAGGAACTGGTGATTTTAAGATTGAATTTAGTAGTTTTAGTATATCAGATGATGCGAAGGCTACAGCATCGCTAGATAGTACTAAAACATCTTTAACTGTTGATGCCGACTTAACATATCCTGGTGACTCCGTTAGTATTTCTTTCACAATTAAAAATACTGGTTCGTTACCAGCCACCGTTAGCAATTTAAATATTAATGACAATAGTACTGATGACTTTAATATTGTTATTAATGGATTATCTAATATTGTTGGTGAAACACTGAATGTTAATGAAGTTACTAATGGAACAATTGTTATTACTTGGAATGCATCATCAACTAATGCTAATCCAGAAAGTGTAAATTTTGATGTTACTATTGACTATTTACAAGCAACTATATAAATATACTATTGAAAGAACATATCTAATGATATGTTCTTTTAAGCATAAATAACTGTTTTTTAACTGACTTTAGTTATAATAACATAACCATTACCACAATAGACATTATTAGTGACATTTTTTAAATCTAAATCCTCATTTTTATTTTTTAGTATTATCTTATCACTTGTAACATCTAGTCCTTTAGTAGGTATTGTTTCATAACTGTTTTCTTTATAATAATATTCTGTGCTTCTAAAAACACTATATAAACTATTTTTAAAAGCATTTTCTTTTATTTCACCAATTATATAATTAATAATAGGCGTTGTTATCAATGCAATCACAGCTATTATTACAAGAACGCCCATCATTTCAATTAAAGTAAATCCTTTTTAACACCTACTTTTATAACTATATAATATCATAATCTATTTATTTTTACAATTAAATTATTAATCAATCACAAAAACACATATAAAATAATAATAAAGTTTTTTTGATAATACAATCAAAATTAAAAATTAGAATGAAGATAATAATCCCATTTATAAGCTGGATTTTTAAATTATTATATCTTTATAAAATAATTTCAATTTCTAACTTTTCTTCCTATAATAAAATAGCACCATCAATAAAGAAGATACTATTTTATTTAATTAATATTTATATTTAAAATGTTCCACTATAAGATTTACTTTACTTATCAATTTTTTTAATTTTATAATTCATTAATATTTTCTAGATTACTAGATAAAGTAATTGTTAAATTACCATTAAGGCACCTTAAATCATCAATAAAATGTTTATCATTACCATCTTTTAAAATCACTATATAAGTTAATTCAAACATACTTCCCATATTAGTTGTTTTAATTTTATCTAATCTAGATTGATTAGTATACTTACTAAAAACGTCATCAAATACATGATTGTAATCTAAATTTTCAGGAATTAAGACTTTAAGTTTTTGATAATGTTTTTTACTTTCTCCAAAAGTTGTTTTACTCATAATAATTAATACCGCTGACAATATTACAGTGAAAGTTGATGCATACATAACATGCCCCATACCAATAGCAAGTCCAACTGCCATTGCAAAAAAGACACTAATTAATTCCCTGGAAGTTCCAGGAACACTCCTAAAACGAATCAATGAAAAGGCTCCCATTACCGCAATTGATGTTCCTAAATTGCCATTTACCATCATAATTACAACTTGAACTAAAACCGGTAAAAGAGCTAAAGAGATAATAAAATTTTTGGTATACCTTTGACTATGCATATGAACAAAGGCAATAATAATTCCTAATACCAATGACGATATAATACAGATAAGTCCATCACTAATTGCTAGCGTCCCTGTAACGTCCGATAAAATACTTTTAAACATTGTTTCTACACTCCATTTCTTTCAATAATTTTTGTTTATAAAAATTACCATATTTAGAAAATGATTGAGGATATATACATAATTCTGATAAAATTTGAGTTAACCATAACGGCATTGCACCATTACATTTTATTTCCATTAAATAAGTAGGTTCTTTGAAATAAAGAATTCCCTGATTTCCAGCTTCTAAATATAAATCAGTTTCCCTACTTCTAATATTAGTATCAAAAGTAATGCGCAAATCATATTCACTATTATAATAAGCTGTGCGATCATAAGCTATAAATATTTTCCTTTTAACTTGATAAAGTTTCATAAAATATGTAATTTCTTTACTGATCTGTGAATCACTATTACCGTTATAATAACTGTCTATCCATTTATTAGCATCTTCTAGCTTTAAACTAATCCGCCTTTTATTAACAATTCCTTTATATTTTTTCTTTATTTCCAAAAAAACTTTACTATCAAGATTTGTTTGATTATAACTTCTTAGTCTCATTTTTTCTTTGTAAATCGGTTTTTCTAAAGAACTTCTTATTAAATCAAAATTATCAGTATCTAAATATATATTATTTATTGTATAACTGCCATATTCATCTAAAACCATATAATTACTTAATAGTTTAATTAATTCATCATATTTATCTGTTTTAAGTAAATATTTTTTTTCAACACGATCAAATACATTTTTATACAATATAATCACTTCCTTAATAAACATTATATTTTACTATAAAGGTAAAATTATGAAAGAAATAAGAAAGATTTGTGAATAAAAAAAAGTGTTTTTAAAAACACATTTATTTATTTACAAGAATAACTGTTCTAAAAGATACATTATTAGATCTACCACTGCTGGTTCTGGCGTCAAAGATGCCAGATTCGATACCAGAACTATAGTAACCACCACGAACATACCAAGGATATAATGTTGCTGGGCAGTTAGCTATATCACCATACCATCCTCTAACCATATAAATAGCATCTCTAACATTTTTATAAACATTACAACTAGTTGAAGAAGGATAAGAATTATAATATTTTTCTAAAGGATAATTTATTCCTGTTGTTAAAGATCCTTCAGCATTAGAATAATTACCATTGAAACCCGAATTATTACTTTCGTCTACTCCTGAATAAGGGACATCATTAGCGTCTGATCTCATACCAAGTACATATTCCCAGGTACCCCCTGCCATATCGAAAATACCGGTAATATTACCTGTTGTACTTTGTGGATAATTATAATCCGTGACCGTACCATAAATAATGTCACATGTTGATGAAGCTGTCGATATATCATTACTAACACTTGATCCACACCCTGTTAATGTATTATTGCTACTTGCATAGTTATTAATTCGTACTTCATTATCAATTCCATAAGCACTATGTGAAAGGTAAGCTACGGCTCCCCACTGACTATTATTCATCATTGTAGACTCACTAGTAATTCCATAAGTATCACTAGTAAATTTTTGCGCTGTTAAAAATTGATTAGCTGCCTGCTGATAGATTAATGATTTAACATTAGGTAATATTCTTGGACTTTGCTCATCATTATTACAATTAGTAGTATTCATACTACTATAACAAGTACTCTCAGAATCAACACTAGTTTCAAACTTACCAACCCAGATACCGTTTAATTCTTCATCACCAAAAGTAAACGCTGGATGTGTATAATAATTACCATTAGCTATAATAGTTGATTTAGTTGTCGTTTTACTTTCAAAGACAATATCAATTGTTGTTTCATTTCCAGTATCAACACTTCCTGCAATATTAAATAATTTAAAACTAAATCGCGGTATCCATACTAAATAAGCAAGTATATCATCTTCATCTATTATTTTACCAGTTTCCATATCTTGATACTTATCACGAGCACTAGTTTTAACTAAAATGACATTAGCCCACTTTTGATTTTCATAACTATACCATTCTTCTTTAACATTGGCTTTCTTAGCAACATTACCATCATAATATATAGGAATCATACCACTATCTAATTCTGGATAAGCTCCATTTAATATTTCTTCTTCATAACCTCTTTGCACATTACAATTTCCCTTTGTTGTTTTAGTAACTGTTACTTCAGTTTCCGAAAAACCTTTTTTCGCACAATTTGTTCCATCATAAAAAGCCAAAGAAATTTCACCATCTGTATCAATTATAATATTACCACTAACAGGACTTTTTCCATCATAATTAAGTTTGACATTTCCTTCTATTTTATTTATAGTTGAATCTACTATTTCATATTCTGTATATTCTGCTACATAATCCGTAATTAGAGCCCTTTTATAGCCTTGTGCTGCTGCCTCAGCTATACTTTTAGCGCTTAATTTAAAAGCAGCTTGTTTAGAACTATTAATAGCATTTAATATAAGTGGTGTTGAAATCAAAGCAATAACTGCCAAAACAATAATAACAGCGATCATTTCTACTAAAGTAAAAGCTTTTTTATTCATTAGTATCACATCCTAATCTCTATCAACTAATATACTAGAAATATTAAGTAATGTCAATTAGATTATTTATCTTACAACATCTTTTATAAAATAATTATAGTTTTATATTCATAAACTATCATATAAGCTATAAAAAACATCAAAAATATTTGACTTATATTAGAATATATGATAAAGTTATATGGCATAGAAAAACAAGTCGGAAGGAGAATTTTAAATGGCTAGAAAAGTAACAAGTAAAAAACCTTTATTTGGTAATAGAAGAAGCCATGCTTTAAATGCAACTAGGCATGCTCAAAAACCAAATCTACAAAAAGTAACGCTTGATAATGGTGAAGCTATTATGATGAGTGCTAGAGAACTTAGAACACTTAAAAAAACTGATAAAAAAGTAGCAATTAATGCTGAATAAATAAAAATACTATCTGATTATGATAGTATTTTTATTATATTAATTTATTCTTTTTCAAATAAGCTTCTATTTCTTTTTTACCTTTATCCGTCATTGGTTTGCATTTTAAATAATTAGAAGGATTAACTATAATTGCTTCAGCCATTCCCTCGCAACTATTGAATCCACATGCTCCGCAATTATATAAAGGAAGAAAAGACATTATTTTTTTCTCTTGCTTACTTTTGTCATCTAAATACTCATTAGTATTAACTAATATAATACTGATAAATAATGATATAATAGTCATAATAACAACTGCTAACATCTAACCACCCATATAACTCCCAAAAAGTAATGCCATAATTCCTGCCGTAATTAAAGCTATTGGTGTCCCTTTAAAATTATTTGGAATATTACTGTTTTCCATTTTCTCTCGTATACTACCAAAAACGATAATAACTAAAGTAAATCCTAGACCACTACCAAAACTATTAATAATAGCCTCTATTAAATTATAATCACTATTAATATTTATAAGTAACAGTCCCATAATTGCGCAGTTAGTTGTGATTAATGGTAAATATATATCTAAAACATGATAAACATTTAAAAAGTATTTCTTGAAAATCATTTCTAACATTTGAACAACAAAAGCAATAACTAAAATAAATAACAAGTTTACCAGATAAGTAGCATCTAACAAAACTAAAACATAATAATATAGTAAATAAGTAATAATACTAGTAATTATTAAAACAATTGTTACTGATACTCCCATTTTTAATGCATCTTTTTTATTGTTAGAAGCACCTATGAAAGGACAAAGACCTAAAAATTTAGTTAGAACCACATTACTAGTTAGAATTGAGGCTATAAATAAACTAATTAGATTCATTAGGTTTCACCTCTTTCTTATAAATGCTATTAAATAATGCTATAACTAATCCTAAAATGATGAAAGCCCCAGACGGTTCTTTAATAAAATTCATTGGAATGAAATTATTGTCTGGAAAAACATGATATATCATTCGATATCCGGTTACTGAACTAATCCCATCCATAATAGTAATGGTATTATTTCCTAAAACTTCTCTAATTAAGCCAATTAACATTAAAGCAAATGTATAACCTAGACCAATTCCCAAAGCGTCTAAAAAGGTTTTACTTACCTTCTCTTTTGAAGCAACGGCTAATGCTCTACTTAAAATAACACAATTAACTGTAAGGATTGGCAAATAAATGCCTAAAGCTTGATTCAAAGATGGTGCATATTCTTTTAAGAGTAAACTAATTAATGTTACAAAAGTACTAATAATTACCACATAAACAACAATCTGTACATTATCTGGAATTGTTTTTCTAAGCAAAGAAATGATAATGTTAGATGAAACAAGAATAAATAATAATGACAAACCCATAATATAAGCATTTTCAAAATTATTAGTTACGGCTAGAGCTGGACATAAGCCAAGGAGTAAAACTAAAAGAGGATTTTCATTAATAATACCATTTTTTATCATTTTCATTTTTCTCACCTAACCTATCAAATAATTAACTAAATATAACAGTAATGAACATATAAAAACGGTTACTGTTAAAGTTATAATACCTTGCATTTTTTTATTTTTCATTATTATCACCAGCATATTCTTTTAAAGTATTAATAATCATATCTTTAACAGCATTAGAAGATACTGTAGCGCCACTAACAGCATCAACATTATCAATATCATCTTGTTTTTTTATTAAAGTATTTAAGTAATTATTATCTGTTAATTTACTAAAATAACTATCTTTACCCTCTAATATTTTAATATTCGTAATTTTACCATCTTTAATTGTTATTTCACTTTTGATAGTACTAGAAAAACCTTTTTGACTCACCGTATAGATATAAGTTTGATTATCTACACTTTTTTCAATGACTTTAAAATTATTATCTGTTTCATCAGTAGTTTTATAACTGTTTCCTATGTAAAGACCAAGCCCTAGAATTAAACACCAAGCCAAAACAAATGATATTAAAGTATGATTGAAATTAAAACGGGATTTTGCACCAATATCATCTAAAATAAATACTAACATGTTCATGGTCAAAATACTTATCATAACACCTTCTGGGTATGGTGTTAAATACCTTATAATAACCGTTAATATTCCTAAAAATAAGCCAAATAGTATTTGTCCAACTGGCGTAGTTGGACTAGTAACAGGATCTGTTGCCATAAATATAGCTCCAAAAGCAAGCCCACCACTCATAATTTGAAATAAGGGATACCAAATGCCTAATCCATTTAAGTTACCAATAAAATAAGTCATAACAAATACTGTAGATATGTAAACAAAAGGTATTTTCCACTTAATGGTTTTAGTAAAGCTTAAATAAATAAACGCTAATAAACATAACATAAAACTAGTTTCACCAAGAGCTCCTGGAATGGTTCCAATAAAAAAGTTCCATAGATTACCATAAGGTTCTACTAATGTCTCATAACTACCTATCTGCTCAGTTATTTGTGACAAAGGAGTAGCACTAGCAACACCATCTATTTCATAGCTATTCAAATAACCACCATTACTACTAATTAAAGATGAATAACTACTCATAATAATTAAAAATCCTAGTAATGCCGGATTAAAGATATTGTTACCAAAACCACCATAAAGCATTTTACCTAATATAATTGCTATAAAACATCCAAAAACCAGAATATATAAAGGCGTATTAATAGGTAAAATCAAACTTAAAAATAAACCAGGAAAAAAAATATAAGAATTTAATAAAGTTTCTTTTAATTCATCATTCCTTTTTTTTAACAATAAATAATCATATAGAAATTCCCAAAATGATGATGATATAACACCTATAGCAACAAAAATTAACGGATAAAATAATCCTAATAAATCTGTTCTATGGTAGTAATATGGAATAATACCATTTTTATAAAAATTAAAAATAATAATAGGAATTAATACTATGACAACATTAAGCATAATTTTACTTGTCTTATTATTGGATTTAATAAAAGGTCCCAAACCAAAATGAAATTTTTTCATTTATTTTTCCCCTTTCATTAAATTCTTTTTACCCTGAATCACGCATTTTCTAACGTTTATTTTAGCTGGACAAATATATGAACATAAGCCACATTCAATACAACGGTTTGGTTCTAAAGACTGCAAAGTATTATATTTTTGCAGACTATCTTTAATCAAAACCGGCGATAATTTAGCTGGACAAACTTCAATACATTTTCCGCATCTTAAACATTCTAAAGGTGGTTTTGTTTCTGTATCTTTAAGCGCTAATAAACAGTTCAAATTATTACTAATAATTAATTCTTCAGAAACAGTCATCCCCATCATAGGTCCACCAGCTACCAAAGAAATATCATTATATCTTTTATAACCACCAATTGATTCAATAATTTCTTTAATTGGTGTTCCAATTTTAACTAAGATATTTTGTGGTTCTTTAAACATCTCTCCACTAAAAGTCACAATTCTTTCTATTAATGGTTTATTATATTTTAAAGCTTCATAAATCGCATATATTGTTGATATATTATTAACAACTATTCCTTTTTCAATTGGTAAATGATCATAAGAAATATTTTTAATTTCTTTAATTAAAGCTTTTTCCCAGCCCATTGGATATACATTGGGAACTAGATGAACCTTTATCTTAGGATAAGTACCAATAAAATTGTTAATAACGTTAATAATGTCGTTACCTGTTTTAATAGCAATAATTGCTTCATTAATATTATTGATTTTAACAATAGCGTCTATTGCCTCTAATATTTCCTCACATTTTTCTTCTACTATAGCATAGTCAGAAGTGATATATGGCTCACATTCAACAGCATTAACAATTAAAGTATTAATTTTTTGTTTCGTATCATATTTTACATAAGTAGGAAATGCTGCTCCTCCTAGTCCAACTATTCCAGCTTCTTTAATAATTTCAATAAACTCTTCTTTAGTGTAATCGGTTATATGTTTTTTTACATTAGGTTTATCAGCAACTTTTTCTTTGAAGTCATTTTCAATAACAACGCATTTTACTTTGTACCCATTCATATAATCTTTTTCTTCAAACCCCATTACTATTCCACTAACACTAGCATGAATGGGAATTCTAAAACTACCTTTTCGTTTACCTAGAATATCACCTTTACAAACATAGTCATCTTTTTTGACCATAACAGTTATATTAGTATCATTTTGACTTACTAAAGGAATGTAAACTATTTTAGGTTTATTGTATATTCTTATTTTTTTATTTTGAGTTAGCTTCTTATGTTTTGGTATTTTAACGCCCTTCATTATAATTCCACTCCATTCTACTAGTATTATAACCTTTTTTTTCACAAAAAAAAAGATAATGTTGTCAAGTTGACATAAGTTATCTTTAGTTTAATGTACTTTTATAATTAAAATAAGGATTAGTTTGTCTTTCTTCTTTAAGACTCGTTATATCACCATGCCCTGGATAAATAGTAATATCATCATCATATTTCTTTATTTTAGCTATGCTGCTCAGCATAATATTAAAATCACCACTTGGTAAATCACAACGTCCTACGGTTCCTTTAAATATAAAATCACCACTAAACATCATTTTTTCTTTTTTAAAATAATATGTTATTGAGTCATCAGTATGACCATATGTTTTGATAACTTCAAAAGCAAAATTATTTATTTTATTAAATCCTTCTGTTAAGTTGTCATTATCATATACATCAATATTATATCTGTTTTTTATTGTTTCTAACGCCCCAACATGGTCAAAATGATGATGAGTTAATAAAATAGCAAGCGGTTGTAAATCACCTATAATTTCCATAATTTTTTTACTTTCACTACCAGGATCTATAATTAAGCACTGATTATCTTTAATAAGTAAATAACAATTGGCCTGTAAATTACCAACTGGTATTGTTTTAATTTTCATGTTTCCTCTCCTCTACCATATTATCAATTATTATATCAACAAACTTATCTATCGTCAATCTTATTCTAACCCTTTCACAGAAATTAAAGCAGAATAAATATTATTAATATTAAATATTTTCTTACTATTTGAACGAGTAAATACTATATTATCAAAAGACATTATCAAATTATGATAATGTCTTTAAAGTTAATTTATTTAATAATAAAACTAACACCGTTTTTTTCATTTTTTACAATTATTTCATATTCAAATAAAGAAAGGGTTTTTTTAACTATAGAAAGTCCAAGACCAAACTGACCTTTAATACCTTTTTTGTAAGGGGTAAAAAGGTCATCTAAAATGTCAGTTCGAATATTAGGACCATCATTATATAAAATAATTCTACCGTTTTTTACAATAATTTTAATATGTTTTTTAGCATATCTAACAAAGTTATTAAGTAAATTATCAATGATTGTTTCCCACATATCATATGTTCCTTTAAAAATTGCTTTTTTATCAGCCGTTAATTCCCATTTGATATCTGGTCTTTGAATTTTAAAATCAGAAATAGCCTTATCTGCAATAAGCGCAATATCAACTTTTTCATTTTTATAATCCATATTATCTTGAATATAACTAAGCTTATTCAAATATAATAAAGATCTAACTTTTGTCTCCAATTTTATAATCTGTTCCTTAATAATTTTTAAACCTTGTTTTTCATCTTCAACACCATCTTCAATGGCTTCTAAATAAGAGTTTATCACAGTGAGAGGGGTTTTCAAATCATGTGATATACTTTGATACATTTGATTTTTAAACTCTTCTTGCTTCTTTAAAGCTAATCTCATATGATCAATAGCTTTGGATAAAGCATGTAGTTCATCATCTTCCTTAATTACTTTATCATTGAAAATAAAAGAGTCATTATCAAGATTATCAACCTTATTTTTCAAAAATTCAATTTTCAAAACAAGTCTTCTCGCCCACCATATAATAAACACTAACATTAAAGCTATGGTTATTAAAATAACGGGGAAAATTTGATATAAAATATCTTGCCTCATTTGTGCAATATAATTACTATTAGTAATTGCTATTTTATAGACATGATCACTTGTCGATGTGTTGTAATAATAGGATTTACCTTGATATTTAAATTTGCCGTATTCTTCATCTATTTTACTTAAAATTTGTTCAGTGCTTATCGGAATGATACTACTTAAATTAGCCGAAGTAATAACTTCGTTATCAGAAGTAACGTACAAATAAGCCATATTAGCAATTATGTCATTATCCTCTAAATCATTTCCTACTAATTCTAGTGGCTGCTTTAGCTGACTATATATATTTTTTTCATATATTGGAACTAATGACTTTGGTAAAATAATGCCTAACCCGATAAAAACAATGCCTACCATAATGATAGCTATAGCTAATAATTGTTTTAATAAATTATTTTTTAATGCAATCATATTAATCTATACCCATATCCATATATTGTATTTATCTTAATCTTAGGCATTTTCTTACGCACTCTTCTAATTAAATCGTCAACAACACGATCACTTCCAAAATAATTTTCGCCCCAAATTTTATTCAAAATAACTTCTCTACTAAATGTTTGTCCCTTATTAATTAGAAAGAAGGATAGAAGGTCAAACTCTAAAGTCGTTAAATTGATTTCATTATTTAGTTCATAGACAGTTCGTTTTTTTAGATCAACTTGATAATTATCATAACTTATAATTTCTAAAAGATTACCATATGTTCTTTTAATTAAATTATTGATTCTAAGTACTAATTCCTTAGGGGAATAAGGCTTAGTAACATAATCATCACTTCCAAGTTCTAATCCAATGATCTTATCTAAATCTTGATCACGAGCTGACGTAAAAATAATTGGCACATTAGGAGATACATCACGAATTTTTTTAATCAAATCATAGCCACTAATACTGTCACCTAACATAATATCTAATATCCAGAGATGAAATTGTTTATCTATATTTTGCCATGCATCTTCGCCACTGTAAAAGTTAATTACTTCATAATTTTCTCTTTCAAGGTAAGATTTAATCAAATTATTTAAATCAACCTCATCTTCTACTAAACAAATTTTATACATAATTACACCTCGATACTAGTATAACACTTTATCTAATACTTATCACCTCACTTTTCGTAATTAGGAGTTTGTTTTGGTTTTACATAATTAAAATTTTATATCCTTTTTTATTCCATTTATCACCTCCATTAATTAACATTGTACTAGCTAATTATGTATATAATTTGAAAGAATTATGGGAAAATGTGGAAAAGTAGACAAAAGAAAAGATCAGTTTACTACTGACCTTTAAAATTTTAATCTTTTTTTCAAGTGCATAAATCAATCTCCTTACTATTCATTAATTAAATATTCAAACTCTTTCTCTGATATCACTAATTTTTTCTTTAAAATATTTCCACTATTAAAAAGAAGAAAAGTAGGAACTTTATCAATTTGATGTTTCCAAGCTAATTCTAGATTTTGATCAATATTAACTCTTCCTAATTTTATTGTTTTATTATTTTCTTTTGTGATAAAAGTATCTACTATTTGACAATATTTACACCAATCAGTATAAAACTCAACTAAAACATTTTCTTTACTATTTATAAAGTCACTAAAGTTATTATTATCTAATTTTTTTAAAATCAATCTTCAATAAATCTTTCTAATAATGTTTTAGGTTTAAAACCTGGCTCCATCTTAACGATTTGACCATTTTTTACTAACATTAATGTTGGAATACTATAAATATTGTACTTGGCAGCTAATAAAGGACTATTTTCAACATTGACTTTGATTATATCTAGATACCTGTTACTGGCCATGTCTTCTAACACTGGACCCATCATTTTACAAGGTCCACACCATTCAGCATAAAAATCTACTAACACAGTATTACTGCTTTTAAAAACTAATTCATCAAAATTATTATCATTGGCATATTTTATTTCCATATTATTTCCTCCTTGCATAGATATTATATTAAACTTGACATTATTTTTCAGTAACAATGTCACATAATATTTAATAATGTTATAATAGTAGTAATGGAGATGAAGCATTATGGAAGACACATTAACATTTTTCAAAAGTAGTTTTCCCCTTTGGAATGAATTTAAACAAAATACCCAAGATAAATTACTAAATAACGGTATCTTTATTCACTATAAAAAAGATGAGTTAATTAGTGGTGGTAAAAAGAGTTGCCTTGGATTAATCATTGTCAAAAAAGGTATAATTAGAGCCTATCTAGCATCAGAAAGTGGTAAACAAATTACTTTATACAAGCTTTTTCCTAATGATATATGTGTTTTTTCAGCCTCTTGTTTAATGAAAAACATAACTTTTGATATTGAGCTAAGTGCTGATAAAGATAGTGACATATTTTTAATTGAAACAAAACTTTATGAACAATTAATTAAAGAAGATAATATTTTAGCTAACTATATTAACGATATTTTAACATCGCGTTTTTCTGATACTATGTGGGTTTTTGAACAATTTGTTTTTCAAAGTTTAGATAAGAGATTAGCTGCTTATTTATTAGAACAGGAAACAAATAATAATGTTATTGATATTACTCATGAAAAAATTGCTAAAGATCTTGGTAGTGCCCGTGAAGTGATTAGTCGTCTTCTTAAAATGTTTGAAAAAGAAAAGTTAATTAAATTAAGTCGAAATAAAATAACTATCTTAAACGAAAAAGAAATATATAAAATAATGCAATAAAAAACTTCTCTAATTTAAAGAGAAGCTTTTTTTATTCAGTTATAAAATTAGTATTACTTGCAATTAATTCTATCACTTTTTGATATAATAATTCATCTTTAGTAGCCTCTTCATAATCAGCATTATCAGATTCAGTCATATCATTATCATCTAAATAATCTTTATAATCTTCATCAGAAACACTTAAATCTTTTTCATCAGCTATTGCACTTGATATTTCATAAACAGTTGCCAGTTCAGTAGCATATTTGTTTTTTGCAATATTAAAATCTGTCATAGTCATACCCATATATGTTGTAACTAAATCAGATAATGTAACTCCATACACCTCTGCATAGTACTCATAATTATTCTTATAAAGGTTTTCATAGTAGTCAATTTTTTTACTTGATATAGTTACTACTGTAGTGTTATCCACTACTTTGGCCCAAACAGCATCTTGTTTAAGAGTTTCATTTTCTTCTTCAGCTTCTTCTTCTAAAACACCTCTAACATATTCACGGTAAGTAGCAACATTATCATAATCATCAGATATTTCAGCTATCATATCATCTGTTATTTCATCAGGAATTTCTTTACCTGTTATTGAATTGATAGTAATAGTAAATACTGCGTCTTTGCCAGCTAAAGCTTCATCATATGAATCTGGGAATGTCACATTTATGTCAAACGTTTCACCAACATCATGTCCAATAATTTGATCTTCAAAGCCGTCAACAAGAGCGCCAGATCCAATTTCTAAATCATAATCAGTTGCCGTTCCATTTTCAAACACTTCACCATCAACTGCTCCTGAATAATCAATATTAACAGTATCACCACTGCGAACCGCCCTATCAGTAATTTCAACATCATCTTGTGATGCTACGACATCATCAATAACGCCGTTAGTAACATCTTCATCACTCACACTTACTAAAGTAACTTCAACATCAAGATTAAGGTAATCACCTAAAACTAGTTCAGTTGGCGTTCCTTGGTTGCTTAACACCAAGACTACAGCTAAAAGAAATATTATTCCAATAACCACACCATATTTTTGTAAATTTTCTTTCATTTTTTTCTCCTTTTTTTGTTTTCAGGGAAAATATTTAACTCCCACTCATTTAATTATATACTATAAATGTGTCATTTTTGTGTAAATAAAGCATTTTCAGAAAACATTAGCATATTTTATTAGCTATTTAATCTTCTACAATAAGATAAAATAGCTTTCTAACTAAAAACTATTTTCTAAAAGTAACGCCTCTATCTTTATAATTTTGATTAATTTTTTAAAAATTTAAAGTTCTTAGCAAATTATGATTTATATAATGATTAAATTTTTCAATTTCATATTTATCATTGCTTTTTTATTATAAATACTTAGGTTATCCCCTTTTTAGGACATTTTCTGAAAAATTAATCTTATAATTTTTATTAAACCTGTAGTTTATAGTAAAGAGTTGATATAAAGACGAGTATAACTGTCCAACTACAGTACAATATGGATTTTCCCAAAAGGAAAAAGCTAATCTTGTTGTAGTTACAACCATTGCATTTCCAGTTGTCTTTAACGCTGAGTATTCTAATTGTAAAAAACAAGTTTTTATTATTTAAAGTGAATATATCAATAAATTTATTAATTTAATACTTAGTAATATAATTACTATATTGATATTTAAATCATATAAGTTAAATAATAATAAAAACATAGTGCAAATAGATAATATCAATAATCCTAATAATTTATAGGCATTTTTTAGGTGTTCTTTATAATTAAAATTATTTTTAGCAATGTCTATTTTTGAAGATACTACGATAGCACTATATACATCCTCCTGCGTATCAGTAATAAGAGATATAAATGCAAAAGCAGTTGCATATGCTTCGCCATATTCTAAAACTTGATTTACTCCTAACAAAAAAATAAAGAAAAAAATAACACTTTTAAATAATTCTACAGAATCATATTTTATATATTTTAGTAGCTTAAATTCTATTTTAAAATAATTTGATTGTCTAATAATTACTACCATTGTATATATTGAAATAGCCCTCAAGGTTATACATATTATTAAAAAATGGTTACTTCTAAACACTAATGATGTTATCACAAGCACTATAAAGTTTAACATATTAAATCCTAATGAATATTTATTAGCCAATGTATTTTTTTCTTCATAATATAACTTTTCAATATAAAAATTAAAAATAAGTTGAATATATAATTGTATAATAGCATAAATTGCAAAATCTTTATAGTTATCAATGTCCATATTCATAAAATTTATGTAACTATCTATATTCATAATAAAAAATGCAAAAATAAAAAATGATATTATTGATCCTAACATAATTCCAGACATAGTAGCATTATTATTTTTATCTTTTTTCTTACTTATGTTTGCGCCCGTTGAAAAAATTGATTTACAAATGCACCAAATAAATTGTATTGGATAGATTAAAGTAAATACATTAATTAAACTTCTATCTATCAATAGACTTAGGGCAAACCATAATAGTATGGGTATTAAAGAAAGTAATGTAAGATCAAAGGAAATTTTTAATAATTTTTTCTTTTTCTACACCTCATTACTTGAATTATAATAAAAGTATTTTTTAAAATTATTTTTATATAATTTTTCATAGTCACTACTTTTTTATCAATAATAATTTCAAGTTTAACTAGATTATATTTTTGTATTCCGTAAATCATTTTTACTCCTTACCATGGTTTTTCTAATTACAACATATCACATCTTTTTATCTTGTTTTTCTTTTGTATTTTTTGTAATTTTTTGTTCAACTTGCTGAATTATTACATTTTGTATATCACCTTGTTTTTGATTTTGCAAATCTTTTTCATCGGATATAAAAACTTCATTTATTTGATCTGTTGCGACTAAATACTCGAATAATTTGTCTTCAAACATATATATCCTCCTAAATTACATTTTAGCCATTTAATATTTTAATAAAAATAATTGTTTTCCTGATTTCTCATAAGAAATATCTCCATATACAATATCAAGCTTATTTTCTTTGCAATTCTTTCAAGCGTTCCATCTTTTATTGTAATCATTGCATCACCCTCACTAATACAAGTTTATCATATATTTAATACTTTTAAAATACAAGTTACAGCATAATTACATAATTAATTGAAAGAACATTTTTGAAAATGTTAAGCTGTTTTACTATTACAAAGTTCTATCTACAACAGTCAACCCTACTTATTAAAAATTAGTATCAATCATATGCAATTAAAAACTGTCCATTTTAGACAGTTTAAATATCCATATCAAAATCCAAAGATTACTTTAATAAAATAGATTTTGTTAACCATATTTTTAAATTTTGCACAGATTCATAATAAACAGCATCATCTGATAAATCTGTGATATAATTGTTAAAATCATAAGAAGTAGAACAAAAGGGCTGATAAACAAAAATAGCAAATGTTTTGTCATTACATATATAGCATTATTTGTAAATTAAATAATAATATTTAATTTTTATTAGAATTACTTGCTGAATTATCAGCACCATTTTCTCCGTTACCATTAGTATCACTTGATGTTGTTGAATTTTCTCCGTTACCATTGGTATCACTTGATGTTGTTGAATTTTTTTGGTTACTGCTTGACGTAGAATTAGTTGTTTCACTATTACTATTTTGATTATTTTCTGTATTTTGTGTTGTATTACCTTTATTTTTTTCTGCTTCCTCATATGATTTTTGGGCTGCCAAAACCTCTTGTTCTGCTCTTATTCTTTCTTGTTCTGCTTCTTCATAAGCTTTTTCTATAGCATCAGTATTTTGTCCAGCTTTTGTTTGTTGTTGCAATTCATCATCCAAACTCTGCGCTTTATTTTCTGCTTGAGTTTTAGTTTGTTCTGCTTCAGCCAGTCTTTTTTTAGCTTGTATTAATGCAGCACTCTCATACATACTATCATCATTATTATGACCAACAATATCATCTATATCAATATTTTTATCACTTAATAATTTACTAATTTCACTGATTTTTAAAGTTGCTAACTCTTCTATTGTTAAAGTTGCATCTTTTTCCATAATATTACTTATAAATAATGCTTTACTATAAGATATATCATAAGTATCCATTAATGATTTAATATCTTCATCAATATTTTTTCTTATAGTATCAACTTGAGTAATCACTGTTCCAGCAATATACTCATCATCCAATTTTTGATTAACTGATTCTAATAATGAAGCTTCAATAGCTTGTGCTTTTACTAAATCATTATTTTGAACCATAAATAATAAATTAGCGCCATCACCTTCTAAATAACTTTCTTTTATTAATTCATCTATTATTACATTGGCGGCTTCTTCAACAGTTAAATTTTTAACGTCTATATCCTTTAATATTTCTTCACCATCATCATTTAACGCTTTAACTTTTATAACTTTGTTATAAAAGTTTGTTGATAACATTATACTTGGATTGACATCTATTGTTATATTTGAATTAATCCTTAAATTTTTATTATAATAATTTATTCCCAGTCCCAAGACTGCAACAAAAACTGTAACTGTTGTTAAAAACAACGATAAAAATAATTTATTTCTATTCATTTTATATTTCTCCTTATAATCAATTAAAATATTAGGGGACATTTTTTGTGAAGTTATATTACTTATTGATTTTTTCAAACTTCTTTCAATTTGTTTATTAGAAAAACTTTTCATAAATTCCTCCTTTATTTACTCTCCAAATATTTTTTCATTTTTAACAATGATCTATTATACTTTGATAATATTGTTGATAATTGTTTATCCAATAATGTAGCTATTTCTCTATGTTTTAGCCCAGAATTATGTAGCATTACTATTTGTAATTCTTCTTCAGTTAAAATTTCCAAAGCTGATTTTAAGATTAACTTATCTATATTATTACTGATGTTGGAAAATCTGATATCATCTTCCATGTTTTCAATTTCTTGTGTTTTTTGCTTTTTTCTTATTACTGAAATAGATTGATTTTTAGTTATGGCATATATCCAAGCGAGAGGCTTATTTTTATCCTTATAAGATCCTGCTTTTTCAAATATTCTAACATAAACTTCTTGAGTAATATCCTCAGAATCACTAACTGATCTTGTTATTGACAGGGCTGTACTAAATACTATTCTTTTTGTTTTTTCGTATAATTCATCAAATGCTCGTTCATCACCTTTTGCAATTTTATTAATCAATGAATCACATATTCCGGAATTTAATGATAAATTAATTAACTTCATTCTACCACCTCTCATAATAATAACGTATATTAATATCATTTTATTGCATCAATTCTAATTTTTTTCACCAAAATATTTGCCAGTAATATTCTTTTTCTCAAGTTTATTTGAAAGCCAATATATAAATGTAATTAATGTATAAAAATTGACATATCAACCTATTTTATAGTACTTATTAATTTTGTTTTACTAATTTTTTCATATAACATTTTTTTGTTTGTAAAGAAATATTTAATTAATGATACCATATATACTACTAAAATCACACCCATAAAAATTGCTCCAACAAATTCTCTCATGTTGTCAGAAATATTTAAATTATTTATACAAAAAACACTCAAATATGGAATTACAAAATATATTGTAATAAATAAAGTATTTCTATAAAGAAATCTTAAAACATTTTTTTTATTATTATAATCTAACACTTGGAGATTTAAAAATTTTGCTCCTAAGGTTCTACATTTCAAAAATATTGGTATTATAAAATAATATATAATAAAACAAGATAATATTAAATATATATCACTAATATAACTAGAAAAGCAAATAATTAAAAACATTTCAATTACAATACAAATAAATAAATCAAATAAAAGCAACGTCATCCTTTTAAATCCAGATATTTTCTTACCTTTTTCTTTTGCTTCTAAATTCTTTTTTTCAATGGAAGGTAATTTTTTAATTAATGGTTTAGAAATATAATAGCCAACTATCCCACCAAATGTATTTAATAGCAAATCATCAACATCAAATAATCGGTAACCCCTTGGATATATAAAATATAAACCACTTAATTGAGTTAATTCAAAAAATAAACTTAATAAAAATGTATATATAATTGTCTTTTTTAAATCACATTTAAAATAATATCTTAAATACATTCCAAATGGCAATGTTAAAAATATATTATAAATTGGAACATAAAAACAAGATTCATTTAATGCTGGCCAGTAAGAATGTATGTTAGTTATATTAAATGACGTTCCTCTTATAAAGTCATTAATAAAATTAAAAAAGATTAATTGCATTCTTGGTGTTGTAAGTATTGCTACTTCACTTATTTTTGGTAATGGTAATATTACTAAAAAGTATGCACAAATTAAATATAAAACAAGTGAATATATAAATGTTGCTTTAAAAAAAGATATTGATCCATACTTATGATATTGTATCAATATAAAAGGGGTACTTATTAATAACGCTATAAACGGAAAAATCAACAATGCAATTTTTATTATACCTATATAATCATTCAACAAAAAACACATCCTTTAGTTCAAATAAAATATTATTATTTATTTCTCTGTTAATTATAACATATTTTAAAATTATTATAAAATTTATTATTTTTTAACATCTTTAACACTTAAAATAATTTATTATATAATTATGACTAAACATTAATATCTATATATTTTAAATAGCTATAAAAGCCGAGAAAATTTTCTCTAAATCTATAGTTTTTGAAAATGTTCAAAAAAAAAAATAATATTTTAATTTAAAATATCACTAATAATTTTATATGATTTCAAAATTTTTCTAATTACTTTCAAAACAAAAGCTTTTACTTTCTTAATAAAGGCTCACGTAAGTTTATGTTTATTAATATTAACTAATGCTAATTATTTATTTTAATACAATCTAAAATGTAACCTAAATTTATATATTTTTTTATTTTATGACCATTTTATCCACGTAAAATAGAGATAAAAAAATGGATTGTCTCATCTCTTTTATGAGATGGATAATCCAGTATTCATAGAATCACTTTATTATAATTCTAATAATTTGTTTCCCTTTATATCTTCTGGACTCCAACTAATAACAGCAAAGTTGCCTTTTGAATGTTCATCTACTTTATTTATCCACTTAATTTCATTACTTGCTTTTGCTTGTAACATTCTATTAGTTGTTCCTGTTTTATATAAAGAAGAATTAATTACCCACCAGTTATTATTTATCCCTGCTCTTTTTAAGTCTTCTTCTAGTCTAATAGCTTCAAATACAGGGGTTGCTTCTGCTAATGTTACAATTATCACATCTGTTTCTTTTTTATTTCGGAGTCTTGGAAGTAGTCTCTTAACTGATTTTGGTATATCTCCCTGTGATCTTTGTATTTCTTTATGATAACTTTGGGTAGAATCTAAAAGTAACAAAGTGTGACCTGTTGGTGCTGTATCTATAACTACAATTTCATCATCGGCTTTTTCAACGAATTCAGCAAACTTTCTAAATACTGCAATTTCCTGAGTACACGGTGACCTTAAATCTTCTTCGACATAAGCAATATCTTCTTCTGACATTGTTTGTCTTGCTTTAGATAAGATTTCTTCTTTATAATTTGCAAGTTCTTCTTGCTCATCAATATGACTCATTGTAATTAAGTCATTATTTTCCATAAATAATTTAATATGATGAGCTGGATCAGTTGTAGTAAGATGTACTTTTTTTCCTTTATTAGCGAGCCCTAAAGCAATTGCACAAGCAATAGTAGTTTTACCAACTCCACCTTTTCCCATTGTAAATATAACCTTTTTATTTGAATTATAAATATCATCTATGACATTTTGTAAGTTAGGTATATTATCAGTATTTAAACTTTCAGTATTGATATTTAAATTATCTTGCGTGAAAAATGCTCTTACATTTTCCATTCCTGTAATATTATAAGCTCTTAAAAGAACTATATATGTAGCTTTATCTTTTAAACCATTAGGCATATTTTTAAGGGCATTTTGTTGTTTATTATATAAACCCTCTGAAATACTATCATCATAGTTTTGTAATACCCCATTAATAATCATAATTTGATTATTTATTCCTATATCTGTAAGTTCTTTGGAAGCTCTTTCAGCTTCAATTAAAGGTGCTGTATCTGGTCTTGAAACTATAATTAAAGTAGTCTTATTTTTATTAGCAAGTGTTTCTACTGCTTTTTTGTATATTTCTTTTCTATCTTCTAGTCCTGATAACTGACCTAAACAACTTGCTCCGTGTGTACTTTCCGATATAAAATTACTCCAAGCCGATGGTAATTGTAACATTCTTAATGTATGACCTGTTGGAGCCGTATCAAATATAATATGATCATATTCTTGTTCTGCTTTTTCATCAGTAATAAAATTAGAAAATTCATTAAATGAGGCGATTTCTACAGTACAAGAACCTGATAATTGTTCTTCCATATTTTTTAATACCGTATCAGGCAATTTACCTCTATATGGTGCTATTACACTTTCTTTATATTCAAATGCGGCTTTAATAGGATCAAGATTAACAACCGTTAGATTTGGAACTTCTTTTATTTGTACTCCTTTATTGTTAAGTTCAGTATTAAATACATCTTGTAGATTAGAGGCTGGATCGGTGCTTATTAATAAAACCTTTTTCCCGTTATCTGCTAAATTAACAGCAGTAGCGCAAGCAGTAGATGTTTTACCAACTCCACCTTTTCCTGTATAAAACAAATATTTGGTTAATTCCATATTTTTAGGATTAAATAGTTGTTCCATTAACAACATCTTCCGCCACTGCAACAACTATTATTATTACTTGATTCTACTTTAGTAAAATTACTCATAGGTACATCTAGTAACTCCGATATTTCTTCATTGCTAGGGTATCTGCCTTCAATTACAATTTCTCCATCTAATATAATAATAGGTAGTCTTTTTACTCCTTTAGTATTTAAAAAATCACTTACTTTTTTATTATTAACAAATTCTTGTGGTGTAGTGGATAAATTATATCTATCAACTATTACTCCGTTTTTTGTTAAGTTATTTAAAACAGTAGATATTCTTAATAATTCAGAATCAACTCCAACTCCACAAACTCCTGTAGAGCAACACATTGCAGGTTCATAAATTTTCATTTTTTTCATAATAAATCTCTCCATTTCTATATTTTTTAAGCATATCTTTTAAGACTTTTATCTATATTTTAATTTATATTTTTACAAATACAATCATCTTTGCTACTAGATATATAATTTATAAATGCATTCAACTCATCTATAGTATCTTTATTTAAACTGTAATATATCCAATTAGCTTCTTTTCTTGACGTTACCAATTTAGCATCAATTAAGGTTTTCATATGATGTGAAAGAGTTGGTTGTGTTATATTAAAACTCTCCAATATATTACAAGCACACATCTCACCACAAGACAATATATCAATTATTTGTAATCTGTTATTATCTGATAATGCTTTAAACACTAGTATCTTTTCATCAATATTATATTTTTTCATTTTGTTCTCCTTCATAGATAACCATCTATATAGATGTACTTCTATATTGTATGTAGTAATCATAAAAAATGTAACTGTTTTTATAACGAATTAATAAAAAAATAATTTGATTGGTTACAATAAATTAGACAGTTTTTATAAGGACATGTTAAACTATAATTAATAAAAAAATGAAAGGAATAAGACCATGTCAGAAAGAAGAAATAGAAGATAGTTTACAGATAATTTTAAAAAACAAGTAATTCAATTATATAACAAAAGAAAATGAAGAACAGAAATTATTACTTTAAGAACTTACATGAATAAAAAAAAATTTGTAGTAACAATTCCAAAAACTAAAAGTAGTGTTCACAATTTTCCAATGACTAACACATTACTTGATGATTTTGAGTTAATTATTAGTAAAAGATAAATGACATTTTAAAAAGAGCAGTCTTTTATTCTCCCTCAAAAAAAAGAGCCTCTGGGCTCCTTCTGGAAGAATAAATATCATGTTTTAAAGTATTAAAATTACATATAAATCATTAATACAGGTAAATAAATTTTGTATTTTTATTTAAATTATAATCTTTAAATAAATTTATAACAAATGATTTATTTTTATGGTATATGCTTTTAGTGATATTGTAAATTTAATTACTGAAATGAATAAAGGTCAGGATTAGCTCCTGACCTTTTGTTTTTTTAATTATTTACCTGCTAAAGTAAATCCAAGCACCATAATTAGTGCACTAACAATATCTATTATTATATGTTGCCATACTGGTTTGCCAGATTTTGTTTTACCCCATGAATGAGGTTTACCATTAAAAACCATTGATATAAATCCAACTATTGCAAGAATATTTCCTAATATTTCCACATTATCACTCCTCTATCTTACTATTTTATTATACCACATGATTATAAAATTTGTATTATGTAATTTAATATTATATCATTTATTTAACAATTATTATTACAAATTTTTAAATCAAAAATACCAAGAAAGACCAGAAAAAATAGGATTTCTATTAAAATAATATTTGTAGTTCTTATAGTTTATTGTAATTTCAAAAACACCTTAGTTCTTATGTTTATTGAGAAAATAAAAATGGAGCCTCTCAGATTCTTCAGAGGGCGCTAGAGATATAAATCTTTCTAGTTTAATACCCTCTTTTTATGTTTATTTATAAAGTGTTTTTAATTAAAATATTTTATGCAATTCCAATTTTTTGCAACTTAGTTTGTAAAATACTCGATGTAAAATTATTATTATTAATGATAATCTATCCTATAAATTATTATTTTAACAATTGCTTTTTCTTATCCCCCAATCTAATCTGCTATCATCTTTATATTTAGTCTTTGATGGATTACCTTCCGCTCTAAATATTTTCATTTCTTTAATGTCATAGATTGATGACCAAAGTGTATCAAAATTTAATTTTTTATTATATTGACATATAAATCCTTTTTTACCACTTGCTAAATCAATTGCAAAATCGACATTTTTGTTTTTCTCTTTTAAAGAATCTATACATGTATTATATCTATCATCAGTCAAATACCAATTATCTTCAGTTTTTAAAAATTCATCTTTCATCTCAGTTGATACAAAATGATTAGTTGATACAATATAATTTTTTGATTTTCTAACAAATACTTTATTAGGAGATGCTTCCACTACAGATAAGTTTCCTTCATTATCTGCGATAATAATATTTTGAGTTGAACAAAGTGGAATACTTTTAATTAATTTTATTGCTTCTTCTGTATTTTTACATTTTTCTAATATTGCTCTAATTAAAAAGCCTGTATTTATTCCAATTTTATAGTTTTTAGTTAGCAAAAAATTAATTCCAACTGCTAGACCGCATTCATTTATTCCATCTTCAATTTGAATAAATGATGTTGTATTACCTAAAAACTTATATCCATTTTCTGGCATATATAATACACTTTCACTTGTTTTTTTTAATTCTGGATACATATCACTATTTCTGCATAATATTATTTTATCATTATCATTAAATGCAAAACATGTACATCCTTTTATATTTCCAAATCCATACATAGTTATAAGCCAAGTAGCCATTTTAAAATAATCAGTTTTAGATCCTTCTGCTAAACCTTTAACCTCTTGCATAATATCTGGTAAAATTTCTTCGTATACTTTTATTGCTTCATTTCCAAACTTTATTTGTTCACTATTTAGCTCAATATAATTATTAAATTTTTGACCACTTTTATAAAGTATTTCTCCATAATGTAACCCCATGTCGTAATATTTACCTTTTAATCTAGGATGATACATTCTAACAACTCCTTTCATAAATACAATTTATTTATTTAATTTTATTATATCATATTAAACATTCAATTTTAATGCTTTCTGTTATAAAAAATATACACATTTCTTGCATACTGATTAATTTTTTATAATCTTGATGTTGATTTACTAAAGTTTGCAAGATTTTTAACCATTATTAATTAAAATTAAATTTAGTTAACATTATTTGTATTAAATATAATCATTTCTAATTAGTTATAAAAAAATGGAGCCTCTCGGCTCCTTCAGGGGGTTTTGGATAACACTCTCACCTTAAACCGTAAGAATGTTGTGACATGAATTAATCACGTCATAATAATTATAAATATTAATTTTTAAATTGTCAACAATCATTTCATAATTTGACGCCATATTTACATCTAATTTAAATCAGCCATTTCATTAATTATTTTTTCTAATATTGTATCTTTATATAACTTTTTATCAAGAATATTTAAACTATCATCTTTAGCTCTCATTAAAAGACTATAATCATTTTTTAAATTAGCAATGGCAAAAGCCATATCACCACTTTGCTTATAACCAAATAAATCTCCACTACCACGTAATCTAAAATCTTCTTCACTAATTAAAAAACCATCATTAGTTTTTTCTAAAACGCTAAGTCTTTCCGTTTGTTTATTGCTCATTAAAATACAATAAGATTGCAAATTACTGCGTCCTACTCTACCACGCAACTGATGTAACGTTGATAATCCAAACCTAAAACTATCAAAAATAACCATCATAGTAGCATTAGGTACATCTATTCCTACTTCAATAACTGTTGTGCTTATTAAAATATTAATCTTATTATCTTTAAAATCTCTCATAATTATATCTTTATCATCATTTTTCATTTTACCATGTAAAGTTTTAATGTTATATAGTTTACCAAAAGCTCTATTCATTTTATCTTCAATGTCATTTATGTTTTCTAAATCAATTTTTTCACTTTCTTCAATTAGAGGAGCAATAATATAAATCTGATGCCCCAGCTTTAATTCATTTAACATCATTTTTAATACTTCTGTTATTTGTTTTTCCTTTTTTACAAAAGTTTTAATTTCTTTACGACCACTTGGCATCGTTTTAATACTAGAAATATCCATATCGCCATATAAAGTCAAAGCGTATGTTCTTGGTATTGGTGTTGCACTTAAATATAATATATCCGGTTTTTGCCCTTTATTTTTTAATATTCCTCTTTGATTAACGCCAAAACGATGTTGCTCGTCAGTAACTACTAATCCAAGATTACTAAAACTAACTTTATCAACGACTAAAGCATGTGTTCCTATTACTATATCAAGCTCACCAGTCATCAATTTTTGATATATTTCCTTTTTTTCTTTTGTTTTTACTTTTCCCGTTAATAAAGCAATTTTAATATTTAAATTACTAAAAATATTATTTATATTTTGATAGTGCTGAATAGCTAAAACTTCCGTTGGTGCCATAAGGGCACTTTGATAACCACTTAAATAATTCATATACATTGAAATAAAAGCCACAATTGTTTTACCACTACCAACATCACCTTGAAGTAACCGATTCATTCTCTTATTACTAATCATATCATTATATATATCTTGAATAGCGTTATTCTGATCATCAGTAAGTGTATATGGTAACTTATTTATCAAATTCAAAACTAGATTATAATCAATCTTTTTAGGAAGACCGTCATGTTTATATTTATTTAACTTCAAGTAGTTCATTCGCAACATAAATAAAAAAAGTTCTTCATATTTAAGCATTAAAGTGGCTTTTTTTAATTCATCTATTTGCTGGGGTTGATGAACTATTCTAATAGCTTTATTTTTATCCATAAAATGATATTTTTCCATTAAATCACTTGGTACATAATTAACTAAATTAATATCTTTATTTTGCAAGGCTAAATTAACATGAGTTCTAATCATTCGACTATCTATTCCATATGTAGTATGATAGATAGCTTCTACTTCACCATCTTCATTTATTTTACCAAATCTTATTTCACTAGCAACAATTGTATTATGTAAAAAATCAATCTTGCCAATGACTATTAATTCTACTCCAACTGTTAATCTGCTTTTTAAATAACCTCTATTAAAAATAACTACTGTTAATAATGTTGTCCCAATATTGATTTTAAAATTCATCTTGTTTAATTTCTTATTAATGTAAAAAACATTAGGATTGGTTTCCACCAAG